>JAFTBD010000051.1 GCA_017455385.1 Clostridia bacterium | reverse complement strand
TGTAAAGTTTCCTCCCAAAAAAAGATTTTTTGCTGATGACAGTATAACACACGCGCGCGCCGAAAACATAATACTTTTTCGCGCGTGACGAAAAAAAACCGAATGCAAGGGTAAAGAAAAAGCGCTTCGGGGAGAAACGAAGCGCATATACATCCAAGGTAGCCCGCGTTGCCGTCTCACGGCTGTATTAAACCCGCCGAAAGCAGGTTGGGTATAAGCTATCCGACGCTTCTGCCTTCCACCGATAGATAAAATGTGGCCTGACATCCGACGCCGCGTTTCGCCTCCCCTAAAATAAATTGAGGTTGTGACATGACCGTTACTCGCACAACGCAGGTGTATTGGATACTTCTTTTATACCACGCCGTGCAAGCGGATTCAATAACTATCAATTTTTTTTAATGGAAAAATAATCATCATTAATTTTCTTTATAACCGCTCTTCAAACAAAATATGCGGATAAATAGGAAGATCCTATGGGTAATGCATTATTTAAGATCCATGGTGTCTTCCCGCTCGGTGGTGTCCGTATAATAGTCGTCGGCATAGAAAGGAATGAGCTCTTTGCCGCTCGAACGGAGCTTCTTCAAGAGGAAGAGGAAGAGAACATTCAGGATGGCGCAGATCGCCACACCGAGACAGATGGTGCCGAAGCCTTTCCAATCCAAGGCGCCGATCTCGAATGAAATGAGATCCATCCCGACGGAATTCAGACCGTAGAGGATGAAGGCAGCGGCGATAAACCCGATGAAAGAAAATCCGATGACTTTCGAGCGAAACTCATTGAGCGGAAGAGTATTGAAAATGAGCTGTACGAAGCCGCACCCCGTCAAGGTGAGAGCCGCGACCGTCGGACGCATATCGAGTGAGATCGAGAAGACATTGCAGAATAAGAAATACACCGCGAGGACGGAGAACAGGAGCGAGAACGTAGCGGGGTACGTTCGTTTCAAGACGTTTTGGAGGAAATTCCCGTCCGGCACTTGGTCATTCGGCTGCATGGCGAGGAAAAGATTCGGGATGCCAAGCACGAAGAGCTCGATCATGAGCATCTGCGACGTCGAGAAGGGATAAAGCCTGCCGAGACAGAGGAAGATGGTGGTCATGATGATGGTGAAGAGGTTCTTCATAAAGTACAAAGAAGCCACCTGCTCGATATTGCACACCACTCGCCTGCCCTCTGCGACCACCTGCGGGAGAGAACTGAATTTACTGTCCACGAGCACGATGCCCGCCACGCTGCGCGCGACCTCGTTGGCGCTGCCGAACGAAATGCTGCAATCACTGCTCTTGAGGGCTTGGACGTCATTGACGCCGTCGCCGACCATACCTACGGTATGACCTTCTTTACGGAGATGGTTCACGATGATGGATTTCTGCTCGGGCGTGTCCCTGCCGAAAATATTTTTCGTAGCCAAAGATTCTTTCAGCTCGTCATCGGAGAGCTCGGAACAATTCACGTAATCGTCACTGCCTTCTACCCCCGCCCTCTTCGCGATACGTGAGACGGTCAGCGGATCGTCACCCGAGATCACCATGATGCGGACACCGTTGTCTTTGAACCATTTCAAGGTAACGGGCGCATCCGAACGGATCTCATCCTCGATCTCGATCGCCAAGATGGGAGTGCATTTCGCGCGGTCGGGGAACAGTATGTCGCCGTCCAATCTCGAGAGGAGCACCACCCTCTTCCCTTTCTCGGCGCATTCGTGGGCATAGTCGCGCACCGCCCCTTCGAAGGTGGAGACGTATTCCGGCGCGCCGAGGAGGTATCTATCGCCGTTTCTGAGCACGACGCCGCTGTATTTGCGCCCCGAATAAAACGGCAACGAGAAGGTGACGTTCTCGGGATCGCCGTCCGGATATTCTTTGCGCAGAGCGCGCGCCGTGGAATTCATATCTTTGGTGCCCGCGAGGAGATCCGCCAAGATCTTCTCGGTATTCGGCACCTCGAAAAAGACCTTCGTCGAAACGACGCGCAGATCTCCCGTCGTGATCGTCCCCGTTTTGTCGAGGAGAAGCGTGTCGACGAGCGCGAGCATCTCCACTCCGTAGAGGTCTTGCACGAGGGTATTTTTCGCCGAGAGTTTCAGAACGGATGCCGCGAGCGCACAGCTCGTCAGGAAGAACATTCCGACGGGAAGCATCGAGAGCACCGACGCGGCGGTGAACTTGACGGCGTTATGGAGTGAGTGTTCCGTCGCGAAGAAATTCACGAAGAAAGACGCGATGGCGAGCGGGATCAAGATGAAACTGATGATCTTGATGATGTAATCGAGGGAATAGAATATCTTGCTCTTCGGCTTACCCATTTTGCGGATGACCTTGCCGATACGTTGGATATTGCTGTCCATACCGACGCGTTCCGCCTGCACGATCGCCTCACCGACGAGGATATGGCTACCCGAGAGGAGCTGATCGCCCGGCTTCTTTTTGACGAGATTCGCCTCGCCCGTCAAGATGGATTCGTCCACGTCGATGATGCCTTCGCGAATGATGCCGTCCACGGGGACTTTACTGCCCGCGCGCATCACGACGAGGTCGTCCAAAACGATCTCACGAACGGGAACGCACTTCCGCTTGCAGTCACGAATTACCTCGAAGTCGCTGTCCACCTCGAAAGAGAGCTTCTTCACGGCGTTGCGCGCCTTGATCCCCTGCACGATACCGACCGTGATATTCAGGAAAATGATCATGGAGGAGAATGTGTCGCTGTTCTCGCCGATGACGAAGAGGAGGACGATGAGGATGAGGGTGATGATATTGCAGAAAGAGAAAACGTTATCCGCAATGATCTGCAGAGAAGACTTGGCGGGGTTCAATATCCTCGCATTGGTCTTATGCTCGCGGATGCGCTGACGGACTTGGGAATACCCGAGTCCCATTTCGAGTTTCGGAGAGAACCTCTGAATGCTTTTCTCTTTCGTTTGCTTCATTTATTTGATCTTTACGCTGAGATGGCGCTCGAGGTCGAAAGCATTCCACGGGAAAACGCTGTCGTCGGGGAATGCCCTAAACACCATGATATCTTTCTTGGTGGGATGCGGGAAACGGATCTCGACGCTCCAAAGCGCGAGGTTATCCGCCTTGACGTATTTATCCCCCGCATACTTGCGGTCGCCCACGATCGGGCACCCGATATACGCGGTCTGCACGCGGATCTGGTGGCTCCTGCCGGTATAGAGATACACTTCGGCGAGGCAGATGTCGTCCTTCTTCTCGATTATTTTATAATCGAGCACAGCACGTTTCGCCCCTTTGATCCCCATCGGGACGACGCGCACGAGGTTCTTCTCCTCGTCTTTGAAAAGGTAATTATCCAATCTGCCGTTTTTCTCGGCGGGCGCCGATGACAGGACTGCGAAATACTTCTTGTCGAACTCGCCCGAGGTGATACACTCGCTGAGTCGCGCCGCCGCTTTGCTCGTTTTGGCGAAGACCATGACGCCGCCCGTCGGACGGTCAAGCCTATGCACCAAGCCGAGGAAGACGTTGCCGGGCTTGTCGTATTTCTCACGCAGGTACTCTTTGAGGAGCGTAAGCATATCAGGATCCTCGCTCGAATCCTCCTGCGAGGGAATATTGAAAGGTTTCACAACGACGAGGATGTGATTGTCTTCATACAATATGGGAATGTCTTTGTAGGTCACGTTCATATCTCACCTATTTGTCTTCAGTGCCATTCGGCGACACCGGTGCAGCCGCAAGGCAGTTCGATGCCCTCTCCCGTCGGGAGCGCGAGCTCGTATGCGTCCACCGAGGTGTACCCTTTCCCTTTCAATGTCAGACGAAGGATGTCCGAGATGACGGTGGGTTGCAGTCCGGTGGTGTATGAATTGATGAGGAAAAAGAGCGGCTTCTCAGAGAGGACGTCCGCCGTGCGTTTGACGAGCGGATAGAGACTCTCCTCGAGCTTCCACACTTCCCCGTTCGGTCCTCTGCCGAAAGAGGGCGGATCCATGATGACCGCGTCGTAGAGATTGCCGCGACGGATCTCGCGATTCACGAATTTCAAGCAGTCATCCACGATATAGCGGATGGGCTTGTCACGAAGCCCCGAGGAAGCGGCGTTCTGTTTGGCGCGATCCACCATAGCGGGCGCGGCGTCCACGTGGGTGACGGATGCGCCTGCGGCTGCCGACGCAACGGTAGCACCGCCCGTATAAGCGAAAAGATTCAAAACTTTGATGGGGCGCCCTGCGCCGCGGATCATATCGCCGATACGATCCCAGTTGGAAGCCTGCTCGGGGAATAGCCCCGTATGCTTGAAATTCTTGGAGAGCTTCAGATGGAACGTAAGCCCTTTTCGCGAGACGGTGAACTCCTCCTCGAAAGGCTTGACGATCACCCATTTCTCCTCGCGGCTCCCCGCTTCGGCGCGGTAATACGCATTGAGTTTCGGATAAGAAAAGAGGTCGAAAGGCGCTTCCCAGATCGCCTGCGGATCGGGACGAAGGAGATAGACTTTTCCCCATCTCTCGAGCTTATAACCATTGCCTGTGGCAATGATCTCGTAATCTTTCCAACCTTCTGCTATTTGCGGCATACCGATACTTTGATCTTCTTTCCGTTCAGGTCGCAGTCTTTGATATAACCATCGAGGACGCCGTAGCGAACCTCGTCGGCGAGGACGTCGGCGCAAACGTCATACTCCTCGATGACCGACTTGATGTAATCATCCGTTTCCACCCCGAGGATGATGTGATCGGTGACCTCGAAGCCCGCTTCTTTACGCATGGTCTGCACCTTGGAAACGAGCTCACGGGCGAAACCTTCTTTGATGAGGTCATCGGTGAGGGTGGTGTCGAGAGCGACGGTGGTGGTACCGTCGGATTCCGAGCTGTAGCCCTCCCCGCTCTTGGTGGTGATGAGGAGGTCGTCCTCCGTGAATTCCACTTCTTTGCCGCCGAGCTCCGTCTTATAGGTCTCACCCGCGCGGACGGTCATCACGATCTCCGCCGCATTCGCCGTGGCGAGGAAAGTGCGGATCTGACCGAGCAAGGGACCGTATTTCGGACCGAGCGTTTTCAGCTGAGGCTTGATCTCGTAGGAGATGAAGGACTGCTCGCTCGTGGCGATAGTCACCTTCTTGACGTTCAGCTCTTCCGCGGCGATATCCAGCATCCCTTCG
>JAFTBD010000050.1 GCA_017455385.1 Clostridia bacterium | reverse complement strand
CCTCTTTCGCTTCGATCAATGCTTCTTTCCGCATTGATTTCGCTTCTTGTCTGCTTTCCTCCAGTATTCTTTCTGCTTCCGCTTTTGCATTGCCTAGTTTCTTTTCGACAAACAACTTATACAGTACAAACCCGAGCGCAGCGCCGACGATCAAGCCGACGACCGCGAATATTGCGCCTATACCTGCGGAAGAAATGCTGAGATTGATATTTGTCATGTTCCATTCCTCCTAATTATTTTTTACGGCACATTGTGCCGATAATAACTTTATTTCGACGTCGCTTCCAGTTTCTCTTTGACGTCTGCCTCGATCCGTGCATACAGGTCGGGATCCGACTTCAAAAGTGCGATGACTTTATCCCTGCCCTGTCCGATCTTATCATCTTTGTAGCTGATCCAAGATCCGCTCTTCACAAGCACGCCCATCTCGATAGCAAGATCGATCAAGCTGCCTTCTTTGGAAATGCCCTGACCGAAAATGATCTCGAATTCCGCCGTACGGAAAGGAGGTGCGAGCTTGTTTTTCACGACTTTCACGGTTGTCCTATTACCGATAGCGATGCCTCCGTCTTTCACAACGTCCTTCTTACGAACGTCGAGACGTACGCTGGAATAGAATTTCAGCGCTTTACCGCCCGGAGTAGTCTCGGGGTTCCCGAACATCACGCCGACCTTCTCACGCAATTGGTTGATGAAGATGACGCAAGTTTTGCTCTTATTGATGATAGCGGTCAATTTCCTGAGCGCTTTGGACATCAAACGCGCCTGCGATCCGACCGTCAGCTGTTCCATATCTCCCTCGATCTCCGCCTTGGGGGTCAGCGCCGCGACGCTGTCGATGACAACGATATCCACCGCATTGCTACGAACGAGATAATCCGCGATATCGAGCGCCTGCTCACCATTATCCGGCTGTGAGATATAGAGGTCTTGGGTATTGACGCCGAGTTTCGCCGCATAATCGGGATCCAATGCGTGCTCCGCATCGATGAAGGCTGCCGTACCGCCGAGCTTTTGCGCTTCCGCGATCACATGAAGGGAGACCGTCGTCTTACCGCTGGATTCGGGTCCGTATATCTCTACGATCCTACCGCGGGGGAGTCCGCCTATCCCAAGAGCGTGATCGAGCGCAAGACAGCCAGTCGGTATGACATCCACTTTGACGTTATATCCGTCTCCGAGCCGCATGATGGAACCTTTACCGTGCGCTTTCTCGATCTGTTGGATCGCTTGCTCGAGCGCCTTTTTCTTCTCTTCGAGTCTTCTTTCTTCCGACTCAGTTCCTGCTTTCACTTTTTCTTCCATATTTTTTCTCCTATCATTTATATTAAGTAGCGCGTCATTCGACGCGAAAATCTACTCTATGACCATATTGTCGAAATCATTGGGCTTAACGAGTCTTTTCCACAACAGGTAAAGCGCCGTATTCGCCGCAAGATTACGGATCTCTGTGCGATCGCCATTAAATACAAGTTCGTTCGCGGTTACTTTCATATCATCGGCAACGCCGATATATGTCAATCCGACGGGCTTCTCTTTCGAGCCGCCGGTAGGTCCTGCGATGCCGGTCGTGGAAACGGCAAGATCGGCTCCTGCTCTGATGAGCCCCATTGCCATCTGTCTGGCGACCTCTGCCGAAACTGCACCGAAACGATCAATGGCGACAGGATCCACGCCGAGCCGTTTGCTCTTAGCTTCGTTGCTATAAGTCACAAGTCCTTCGATGAGGACCTCGCTGCAACCGGGAACGGAGACAAGTCTGTCCGTCACCAATCCTCCCGTAAGGCTTTCCGCCACCGATATCTTCTTGCCGTAGAAAGCCGCACGATCGATGATCGCTTTTGCTATACTTTCATCCTCATCCGAATATATCGCGCCGTAAAAAGCATTCCCGACCGCTGCGGAGATGACACTCAGCATAGGCTTCGGGCAGTCGATCGTGATCTTGGCGTCAAGATACGTTTCTTCCGCCGCGAAATCCATGCCGGCGCAAACCTCTTGCAATTTGGAGAGGATATCTTCCTTCGTATAGCCGAAGAGTTTGAATATCAATCCTTCAGTCTCCATTCTGCCCTCCGTCTTCTAAAACGTGCCGATTCTTCAAAATATAATTCACACCCGATATGACGGTAAAGATCGCCGCAACGACGAAGATCACATTCCCGATGATCTGTATCGAGATATGGAATCCGCCGATCATGATGATTGGGATCGACACGTTCGTAAATATTGTTTTCAATTTCCCGAGTTTATCGGCGGCGAGGATCTCTCCTTTATGCGCAGCAAGAGTGCGGAAAGCGCCGATGACGATCTCTCTCGCGACGATGATCGTCGTCAAAATGATACCCGCAGGATCATACATCATCAAGCCGTTTGCCGCTTCCATGATAAGTACGGTGCACGCAAGCACCTTGTCCGCTATCGGATCGAGCAATTTCCCGAGAGATGTAACTTCTCCGCGTTTACGCGCAAGACGTCCGTCTATCATATCCGTGACGGCAGCGAGCACGAAAACGAGCGCAGCAGCCAAATAATGATACTCGAAGCGAATGTAGAAAAGTACCACGATGATCGGCAACGCAAGTATTCTGGATAATGTGATCTTCGTCGGTAAATTCATCTTAATTCCTCCGCGACATGCCCGTATAAGTCAAGTTTCTTTACCTTTTGGACAGTTACGCGGTAGGTCTTGCCGACCTCCGCCACGGAGTCCGTCGTGAAGAAAACTCTGCTGTCGCCATCAGGCATCGTTCTGTCGGTATGCCCGTAAAAGAGCTCCCTGTCGTAATCGATACCGTCGTAAATGACCTCTATCGTATGTCCGATCATCGCCTTCGCTTTCTCCTGAGCGATCTGCGTTTGGAGCGCGGTAATGATGGATAATCTCCTCTTTTTCTCCCTCTGCGGGATCTGCCCTTTCATCTTAGCCGCGGGCGTCCCATCTTCTTTCGAATATGCGAAGAAACCAACTTGATCCAGCTTCTCCTCTTCGATAAAAGCACACAGCCGTGCGAAGTCCTCCTCCGTTTCTCCGGGGAATCCAACCATAAAGGTACTGCGAATAGCGATACCGCTTGCTTTCGAGCGGATATATGCGATCCGCTCTTTCAAAGACTGCGCGGTGTCTTTGCGATTCATTCTGTGCAGGACGTCATCCGACGCGTGTTGCATCGGGATATCTATGTACTTTGCCATCTTCGGTTCGCTGTCAATATAATCGATGAGTTCATTCGTGCACATATCCGGATAGCAGTACAGCAAACGGACTCTTTTCAGCGGAAGTGCGACAAGCGCCTTCAATAAGTCGATCAATTCGGGACGTCCCATTCTGTCCGTACCGTAGCGCGTGACGTCCTGCGCGACCAAGATGATCTCATCCGTCCCCTGCGATACAAGGCGAGTTGCCTCCCGAACGAGGTTCTCGATGCTCTCGCTACGATACCGTCCGCGAATGGAAGGAATGGCGCAGAAAGTACAATGATTATCACAGCCTTCGGCTACTTTCAAATACGCGTAATGATACGGCGTCGTGATCACGCGCTGTGCGGCGCGCTTTTCCGCGCCATCCTTGAGCAAAACGACCTTCTCGCCTTTCGTCAGGCGATCGAGCACCTCGCCGATCCGATCGTATGCGGTGTTGTCTAT
>JAFTBD010000049.1 GCA_017455385.1 Clostridia bacterium | reverse complement strand
TCCCTGCGACCCGCAAGAAGGAACGCGCCGACCGTAAAGGGGGCGCGAAGTTGAATGCTATTTAACGAATGTCGGTGGTCTTGACTCCCTGCATGTCGTCGAAGACCTGGTTCTCGCCGCACATACCCCAAATGAAGGTGTAATTCTTGGTGCCGACGCCGCTGTGGATGGACCAGCTCGGGGAGATGACCGCTTCCTCGTTCTGCACGACGATGTGGCGGGTCTGTTGCGGGTTGCCCATCATGTGGAAGACCACGTTATCCTGCGGGATGTCGAAATAGATATATACTTCCATCCTGCGCTCGTGGGTGTGGACCGGCATGGTGTTCCAGTTGCTGCCCTCTTCGAGCTGGGTGAGCCCCATCGTGAGCTGACAACTGTTACAGTTGCCGGGGACGATGAACTGATTGATGGTGCGCTTATTGCAGTCCTTGAAGTCGCCGCAAGCACGATGCACCGCGTTGACGAGCGGGATATGCTTGGTGGGGTACTCCTTATGCGCGGGCGTGCTGTTGATATAGAAATGTGCGGGAGCCGCGCCGTCTACGGACTTGAAGACGATCTCTTTGGTGCCTCTGCCGATATAGATGCCGTCGAAATGATCCATCTTGTAGTCCTTGCCGTCCACCGTGATGACGCCCGCGCCGCCGATATTGATGACGCCGACCTCACGACGCTCGCAGAAATACTCCGCGCCGAGCTCTTCGCCCGCGAGAAGCGGGAGCGCCTTGGTGACGGGGCAAGCGCCGCCTGCGATGATCCTGTCGATGTGGGAATAGGTCAGATTGATCTTATCCGCCTCGAAAATATTCTGAATGAGGAAGTTCTCACGGAGCTCTTCCGTGGTCATCCTGCTGTATTCTTTCTTGGAAACTGCGTATCTTACGTCCATTTTAGTGTCCTCCTTATCTCTGCACGCGGCCGCTGCCGTCGCCCTCGATCAATTTCAATACTTCGTCCACGGAGACCATATTGTAGTCCCCTTCCACCGAATGCTTCAAGCAGCTCGCGCCCACGGCGTATTCGATGACTTTCTGCTTGTCGCCCGCGAAATTCAGCAAACCGTAGATGAGGCCGCCGCCGAAGCTGTCGCCGCCGCCCACGCGGTCCACGATGTGGATCATATATTCCTTGCTGAAATAATAGTCCTTACCGTCGAAGAGCATCGCGCTCCACTTATTGTCGTTCGCGGAGATACTGCCGCGGAGAGTGATCGCCACGTACTTGAAGCCGAAGGTATCCACGAGCTGTTTCGCCACCGACTTGTAGCCTTCCTTGCTGAGACTGCCCTTGCTGATATCGGTATTCTCCGCCTTGATGCCGAAGACGTCCGCGGAGTCTTCCTCGTTGGCGATGAGCACGTCCACGTAGGGCATCAAAGAGGTCATCACCTCTTTCGCCTTCGCTTTCGTCCAGAGCTTCTTCCTGTAATTCAGATCGCAGGAAACGGTGATGCCTTTCGCCTTCGCGACTTTGAGCGCGTCCAAGGTGATCGCCGCCGCCTCATCCGAGAGAGCCGGAGTGATGCCGGTGAAGTGGAACCAATCCACCCCGTCGAAGATCTTCGCCCAGTCGAAGTCCTCGCGCTTCGCGAGCGCGATGGCGGACGCCGCACGGTCGTAGATGACCTTGCTGGGACGCTGGCTGGCGCCTTTCTCAAGGAAATAGATGCCGATCCTGTCGCCGCCGCGGACGATCTTCGTGGTGTCCACGCCGTATCTGCGGAGACTATTCACAGCCGCCTGCCCGATGTCGTTATTCGGGAGCTTGGACACGAAAGCCGCGTCAATGCCGTAATTCGCGAGGGACACAGCCACATTGGCTTCGCCGCCGCCGTACGTTACTTCGAAGGTATCCGCCTGTACAAAACGAAGGTACCCCTGCGGAGCGAGCCGCAACATCAATTCGCCGAACGTTACTACTTTCATTTCACTACCTCCATCGCTTCCTTAGATAAAGCGGTTATTTTATCGAATTCTCTCGCCTTGATCAGGCTGTCTTTCACCATCCAACTGCCGCCGCAGGCGATGACCTTGCCGCTGTCGAAATACCCTTTGATATTCTCCGCGGAGATGCCGCCCGTAGGCATGAACTTGATCTGCGGGAAGGGACCCGCAAGCGCCTTGATGGTCTTGACGCCGCCGTAATTCTCCGCCGGGAAGAACTTCACGACCGTGAGGCCTTCCGCGATCGCCGCCATCACCTCGGTGGGGGTGACGCAACCCGGGAGATACACTACGTCATTCTTACGGCAGACCTCCGCCACTTCTTTCGAGAAGCCGGGACCTACGACGAATGCGGCGCCGAGGGCGACCGCCTTCTCCGCCTGTTCTTTATTGATGATGGTGCCCGCGCCGATCAGCATATCGGGACAGCTCTTCGCCGCTAAGGCAAGGGCGTCGGGACCGCAAGCGGTGCGGAATGTGATCTCCGCGCTCATGATGCCGCCCGCGGCAAGCGCCTTCATCAAAGGCAAAGTGTCATTCACGTCGTCGATCTTCACGACGGGAACGATCTTGCATTTCTCTATACGTTGCAATACTTCTTGTATCATATCGTCTCCTCCTAAAGGTGAAATCATTTTCTCGGCTGACGCCGTTATTTACTTATCCGAGCGGGCGAAAAAAGAGCGCCGCGGGCAAAGGACACACAGAAAACCATCCTTCCCAAACGACGCAAATCTTCTTCTCATACTGTCGGCTCCCGTTACGCTCGCAGACACGCGGGCTTATTACGTATACGCGCAAGCGCATACATAAATATACTAACATATGAGATAAAATTCAGTCAATAGTAAAAATACGATTTTTCGGCGAAAAAACGCCGATCGGCAAAAGGAAAATGCCGATCAGGAATACTTTTTGAACAATTCGTCGAGTTCTCGGGTGAAACGCTTGGTCTCGGAATTCGTCCTGCCGCTGAAATTCTTGATGAGCTCTCCGATACGACCGCCCGATTCGAGCAGGTATTTATAGACGGTATTCGGCGTCTGACGTTTGCTGCGTTCGGGGACGTAGCCCTCCTTGATCCGTTCATTCTTCAACAGGTCGTAGCTCTCGGAGAAGAGAGGCGCCACGGCGTTATATCCGAACTGTTTGCGCACGTCGTCCGCCCATTTCTCGGCATTGTCGCACCCGCCGTGAACGACGAAGACGCGCTCCGGTCTGTCCTCGAAAGAATCCAGCCACTTCATCAGTCCCATACGGTCGGCGTGAGAACTGGTGCTGTTAAGGGAGCGGATACGGGCGTTGACCGCGATGTCGTCGCCGAAGATACGGACGCGCTTCGCACCGTTCAGAAGGGCGTGAACGAGAGTGTCCACCGCCTGATATCCGACGAAAAGGATCGTGCTCTCCCGCCTCCACAGATTGTGTTTCAGATGGTGACGGATCCTGCCCGCCTCGCACATACCGCTGGCGGAGATGATGACCTTCGGGGTCTCGTCCTCATTGATCATACGGCTGTCATCCGAAGAGATGGAGACGGTGAGCCCGTCGAACCCGATGGGGTTGATCCCTTTCGCCAAAAGGTCGCGGGCTTCTTCATCGTAATAGCGCTCCCCGATCTCCGCGAAGATATTCGTCGCGTCGACGGCGAGCGGGCTGTCCACGACCACGGGGAATCCGTCGTGACCTTTGACCTTGCCGAGCTTCTTGATATTGCGAATGAAATACAATATTTCCTGCGTGCGCCCCACCGCGAAGGAAGGAATGACGAGGTTGCCCCCCGCGTCGAGCGTGGACTGGATGACCTCGGCGAGACGATCCTCCGACTCATCGGCGGGATCGTGGATGCGGTCCGCATAGGTGGACTCCATCACGATATAATCCGCCTTCTTCAGATAGACGGGATCATTGAGGAGCGGCTGCGCGGAATTGCCGATATCTCCGGAAAATACGAGCGTTTTCGTGACGTCTTCCTCCGTGGCGTACACGGTGACGGAGGCGGACCCCAATAAGTGTCCCGCGTCGGTGAAGACCACCTTGCATCCGTGGAATAATTCCACTGTCCGATCGTATTCGTAACTGCAGAAAAGACGCGACACTTTCTCCGCGTCCTCGGTGGTATAAAGGGGCTGAACGGCGTATTCGCCGCTACGCTGCCCTTTGCGATTGCGCCATTCGGCGTCGCTCTCCTGAATATGCGCGCTGTCGAGGAGCATGATGGAACACAGCTTCGCCGTCGCGGTGGTGGTGACGATCTTGCCGCGGAAACCTTTCTTATAAAGAAGCGGGAGCCTGCCGCTGTGGTCGATGTGCGCGTGGGTCAAGATGACGTAGTCGATCTGCTCCGCATTGAAGAGGAAGCCTTCGTCCTCTCCGTCGAAAACGTCTGTGCCTTGCCTGAGCCCGCAATCGATGAGGACTCTCTTCCCCATCACTTCCAGTAGAAAACAGCTACCCGTGACCTCTCTTGCCGCACCGTAAAAAGTAAGATACATAGCCCCTCCGAAGATTTTATTTCTTCTTGAAGTAATTATATCATCAAAAAGGATAAAATACAATATACCTATCGCGAATTTCGGACTTTCTCGTAAAAAAACGCACAGTTCGTGAAAATACTTGACGACGCGTGAAAGGAGCGATATAATGACAGCATCAACCGAAAGGAGCAAAATATGACCATTCGCCGTAACGTGAGCTTTATCTTTACGCCGCGGGCGATGTGAACGGAGAGACTTATCTCGAAGACACACCGCTACTTTTCATTGCAAAAAAGTAGCGGTTTTTTTATTCCCCATTGACGGGGAAAAGGAGGGAAAAATGAAAGTAGCTTATTGCGGAACGCTCGGATCCTTCAGCCGTGAGGCGGCGAGACGCATCTTCCCCGATGCGGAGCTCATCCCCTGCGAGACCTTTGCACAAGCGTACGAGATGACGGAATCGGGCAAGACCGAGCACACCGTTCTCCCCATCGAGAACAGCTATGCCGGCGAAGTGGCGACGGTGACCGACCTATTATATCGCGGCACCCTCTTCGTGCAAGACGTATACGATATGAAAGTCGTGCAAAACCTCGTCGGCATCGAGGGCGCGACTTTATCCGAGATCAAGACGGTGACGAGTCACCCGCAGGCGCTCTCTCAATGCGCGGAATACATTGCGAAACGGCATTTTTCGGAAATACCCTCGGAGAATACCGCCTTTGCCGCGAAGTTCGTGGCGGAAAAAGGCGACCTAACCCTCGCCGCCATCGCGAGCAAGGAATGCGCGGAGATCTACGGGCTCACCATCCTCGAAGCGGATATCGCCACAGGGGACGAGAATGCGACCCGTTTCGCCGTCCTCGGCGACTACCCCGCCCCGCCGCGCAAAGGCGAGAACTGCATCCTGATGTTCGCGGTGAACGACAGATCGGGCGCTCTCGTCGCCGCACTCCAAGTGCTCGCCGCTCAGGGACACAACCTGAAAGTTTTGCGTTCCCGCCCGCTCAAAGAGAAGCCGTGGCAATACTATTTCTACATCGAGGCGGAGGGCGCCCTGCGCGGCGCGGCGAAAGACAGCCTCATCACCGAGATGGAAAAGTCTTGCAGTATGATAAAAGAAGTCGGACATTACCTGCCTGAAGAGCATATATAGGAGGAAACGTATGAATCTGTATTTCGAGAGAAAGCTCGCCCTGCCCGTCGAGATCAAAGAAGCCTACCCCATGGACGCCGCGTCCACCGCCCTATTCGAGGAGCGCGACGCCCGGATCAAGAGCATACTGTCCGGCGAGGACGACAGGCTCCTCCTCATCATAGGTCC
>JAFTBD010000048.1 GCA_017455385.1 Clostridia bacterium | reverse complement strand
GCGGGCAAATCCACGACCATCAAATGCATTACCGGCATCCACCCCTATGACAGCGGTGAGATCATCGTGTGCGGGTACGATATGAAGAAAGACCCCATCAACGCCAAGAAGAATATCGGCTACGTCCCCGACAATCACTCGGTCTACGAGAAGCTGACGGGCAGAGAGTACGTCAACTATATCGCCGATCTTTACGGCGTGCCGCTCGAAGAGAGAGAGGAGAGACTGAACAGATACCTCAAGATGTTCAAGATCACCTTCGCCGCGGACAGGCAGATCAAAGGATATTCCCACGGTATGAAGCAGAAGATCTGTATCATCGCCGCCCTCATCCATAACCCGAAGCTGTGGGTCTTGGACGAGCCGATGGTCGGTCTCGATCCCCAGTCGATGTTCGACATCATCGACGAGATGAAGGCGCACACGGCGGAAGGGAATACCGTCTTCTTCTCCTCGCATAATATCGACCTCGTTTCCAAGCTCTGTGACAGAGTCGCCATCATCCACGACGGTGAACTCTGCGAGGTCATCGACCTGCACGAAGAAGGGAGGCGCGAGACGCTCGAGAACGTCTTCCGCAGCTATACGATGGCGGAGAATCAGGCATGAAAGAATTTAAGACCCTTTTCCGTTTGGAACTCAAGTCGCGCTTCGGTACGCGCGGCGACAGCCGCCCGGTGGCTACAGCGCTGAAGATAACGCTTTTCGTGGTGCTCTTCGCGCTGGTCTATTTCCTCTATATTTTCGGCATCAAGCAATTGGTCTCCATGTTCGACCTCTACGATATGAGCAAAGAATTTTTGGTGCTCTTCATTGCGCTCTCGATGCTGATCCTCGTCCTATTCGGTATCAGCTCGGTCATCAAGAACCTATTCCGCAGCGGCGATAACGAACTATTGATGCGATTCCCCGTGTCCGCAGGCGCGGTCTTCGCGTCCAAGATATCCATCTTGGTGATGTATCAGGTCATCTTCACCGTCGTGGTGGAGCTCCCCGTTTTCATCATCTTCGGGCTCGTGACCAAGCAGACTTGGACGTATTACGTCTTGATGCCGGTGGTGATGATATTCATCATCGCGCTTCCCTTGGCGATCTCCAACCTCTTGGCGATCCCCGTCATGCAGATCAGCTCCCGCACCAAGAATATGTTCACGCTCTCGCTTCTGGTCTCCGTCATCATGGTGGCGGTCGGCTTCGCCATCTATATGCGCGTCATTCAGGGCGTCGTAGACTATATGAAGGAAGAAGCGATGAGCTTTTTCAGCAAGGACACGATGGTCATCGTCAGCAAAGCGGCGAAATATATCTATCCCGCGAATTTCTTCGCCTATATGCTCATCGGTGAGTGGAGAGTGGGCAGCAGTCTTATCTCCCTTGCCGTGGTGGCTGTCTTCGTGGTCGGGGCGGTCTTCCTCAATAAGAAGCATTACCTCAATACCATCCTGCGCGACATCGAAGGGGGCGGTGCCACCTTCACCAAAGTCACGAAGAACAAGGTGCGTCAGCCGACCCTCTCCATCTTCTACAGAGAATTTCTCGACATCTTCCGCAGCAGCAATTACTCTTTCCAGTATCTCTGCATGGCGGTCGCGGCGCCCGTGATGGTGTATTCCTGTAATCGTCTCGCCGCCACGATGGGCGAGAACTCCATCGGCGCCATCATCGTCCCCGCGCTCGCGCTGATGGTGATGCTCATTTTCTGCGCCATCATACTCTCTTTCGCGGCGTCTTCGGTCTCTCGCGAAGGGGATAATTTCTATCTGACGAAGATCGTCCCCGTCAGCTACAGGACGCAGGTCCTCATCAAGTTGGCTCTTTATATGTTCGTTTCCACCCTCTCCATCCTTGTTACGGCGATAGTGATATGGGTGTCGGGGCAGGTGAGCGCGAAATTCGCTTTCGGCGCTTTCGGGATCGCTTTCTTCGTGTCGGTGGCGGTGACCTGCTTCGCCGTGCGTCTCGACACCACTCGTCCGCAGTTCGCGGTGGGCGGCGACGGGGAGCTCAGCGTGGGCAATGCGTCCACCTTCATCACCTTATTCGTAGGCTTCACGATCTCCGTCTTGTACGGACTCTTCGGCATGGTGGGCATCTTCCTATGGGGTGAGCTCACCACCTTCCTCATCCTCGGAGGGGTATCATTCCTGCTCGCCGCGGCCTCCGTGGTGTGGCTCATGGTCGGACTGGAAGCGAGGTACGAGAAGATCTCGCAGAGGTGATCGTGAAGAAATTCGTTATTGGTTTGCTCATACTCATTCCCGTCATCATACTGCTGACCATCAGCGTATCGGGAATGATCATATCGGCGGAAGTCAGTATCGCCATCGAGTCCTTCGTCCTCAAACATCAGGGAGAGGAGGTCACGTCGGTGACGGTGCAATTCTCGCAGTATTCCGTCTATGCCGCCAAATACCAGCTCATCCCGGTCTATCTGCCGGGCGCCGCGCAGGTGACGGGCTTTTACTGGTATTCGGATAACGAATCGGTGGCAACGGTATCGGAGGAGGGTGCGGTCACCTTCCTCGATTGCGGCATCGTGACCATCACGGCGGAGAGCATGGATAACCGTGCGATCCGCGCGTCCTGCGCCTTCTTCGTGGAGGACGATAAGATACACGACTTGTCCCTCTATGATTACCGCGCGTCGGATAAGGCGATAGAGACCCTCACGATGGCGAGGTATGAGGAGACGCAACTGCGCGTGGATGTGAATCCCTATAACGCGCTCGCGGAGAGCCCCGTTTTCCATTCAAGCGACGAGAGCGTCTTCATCTGTACGGCGGAAGGCGTTATTCGCGCGGTGGGAGAGGGCAATGCCGTCCTCACGGTGTCCGCTCGCAGCATAGACGGCGGCGGTAAAGAGAGAACGGTGGAGATCCATGTCGCGGGCAGTCGATTGACGACGAGGAGCACGGTGTATGCCTGCGGTGACAGCGTAGATCTGTCGCCTTATATCGTGCAAGGTACCGCCATAGGCGGTAACGTCGTCGAACTGAATGATGAAACGACGGAAGTGACCGTAACAGACGGCGACAAGAGAGAGACGATCACCGTCCGCAAAGTGCCTTCCGAGCACACCCTCGTCGTGCGCGATATGGATGCCTGGCTCGCGGGGGAATGGTCGGTCGGACGTTATATCGCGGTGAATTCCTCGAGAAGGATGATCGCGACGGACGCTGTCACGGATCAAACGGTCGAAGGGACGACGCTCAGAACGTCGGATGACAGTATCGTCCGCGTTGAGGGAGATCGCATCTACGCCGTACGGGCGGGCAGGGCGGTCATCACTTTGGAGAAGGAAGGATATCGCGCCTTCGAGACCGAGGTGCGCGTGGAGACGCCGCTCAGTTACTTCGATCTCAATATCGATGCGAAGGACGACATCATAGGGCTGTATTCCGATCGTGTCTTCGGGACATGGTCGTATTACGACGGTGAGCTCGTCCACGGGATCCGCATCCGTCCGAAAAATATCTACCCCGAGGGCTGTGACGAGACCAATTTCAGCTACTTCACGGAGAGCGAATACGCCACGGTGGATCGCACCGGTCTCGTGACCTTCCGCGATGGGGCGGAGGGACAGACCGTCACGGTGCTGGTGAAGAGCAATTTTTCCACCAACTCCATCTCGAGGGCATATACCTTCAAGTACCTCGTCAAGGGAATCAATATCGGGATGGACTATGGTGCCAACGTCTACGATAAAGAGAGCGGCAGAATGCCCTCTTTCGAGCCGTACTACGACGCCATTCGCGCCACGAACGGACCGAATGAATACGCCATCGTCTTCCAGACCAACGTCTATATGCCCCCTGCAGAGTACGTGGACGCCATCGAGGGGAAGAACCAAAAGCTCGGATTCTTCCACGACATATACGGCAACGGGTACAAGCTGGACGGACAGCTCTATCAGTATCATTTCGAGAGTCGTTTGATGGAAGAAGCGGACGATGAAGAATACGAGAAGAATCCCGGCGTGACGGGGGTGACGATACGCGACTTGTACGTGCAATCCTACGCCCCGAAGAGCAGCGAGTCCGCCGCCGCGTTCCAAGAACTCATGACCTACGGGGGGACGCCGATCCGCACCTACTTCAAGGAGCACACGGACTACCGCATCGACTTCAAATACTGCGTATTCCAGTACGCGTATTCCCACGTGGTAGCCATCGGCGGCACGACCACATTCGACGGGTGTGTCTTCCGCAATTCGGTCGGTCCCGCGATGCTCATCGAGTCGTTGCACGAACAGCCGAATTTCATCACGGTGAAGAACTGCATTTTCTCCAATATGCTGTCTTTCGCGGTGATGCTCTCCAATGGCACAGTCCCGCTCCCGAAGAGCGAACGGGTGCAATACAATACCTTGGAGTGGCTCGGCGAGAATTATATTTATAACTGGAAGAAGCCGAACGAGATACGACTGGATATCATCCCGAACGGTGTCTTGGGAGATAAATACTTGGATCTCGCGCTTGCGGAGCTGAATAACAAACTGTCCGAATCGGCGCATATGAGCTTTGAGAAGGGCAGGAACGCCGAATTTATCGTGGAACAGGACGGCAATCGGTACGTCAATATGGGTGGCTTCTGTATGTCGTTCTGGGCGGATCTCAATACCAAAGAGAACGTGCCGCGCACGATCGGTGCGGACGGCAAACCGTACTTGGAGGACGGATTCCACCTCTTCTACGACAAGAAACATACGAGTTATATGCGGCTTGAGCTCTCCACGACCAATCTCGGGAGACTGTCGCAGGCACTGGCGCGTGACCTGAATATCGACGTGACGAAACCGTGCTATATGATAATGAACAAAGGAGAAAACGGCATATACAATACCCTTCCGGGGGAGAAGTACGCAATGGACGAGACGACCTTTGCCAGACTTCACGGAAGAGCATGATACCGTATAAGGAAGTATGAAGAAGATAATCATAGCGGTCTTATTATTGATACCCATCGTTGTGCTGCTCACGATCAGCGCGAGCGGACTCTTGATCGCGTCCGCATTCGTGGATATCCCTGCGGAATACATCCTCATCAAACACGGCGGCGTCGAGATCAAGAACGAGGAGATCATCCTCGAAGAGCAGAGCACCGACAGGAAATATACTATCTTCTGTGAAGTATTCCCCGGTATCGCCACCGACGAGATCCTGTGGGAGAGCATGAATCCCGAGATCGCGAAGGTCACCCCCTCTCAGAATAAGAAAGATGCCGCGGACGTGGAGTTTCTCGACTACGGCAGTGTGGATATCACCTGCACGTCCAAGAAGAATACCTCCATCACTGCGCGCGTGACTTTCTATGTGACGGGCAGACTGCCCGGGTATATGCTGATCGGCGATTACAGCGGGAACCATTTCGATTCTCTGTCCATGCAACGCTATGAGGTGATGAACCTGCTCGCGCAGGTCAAGCCCGCTGTCAGCGTGCGCGAAGCCAAGGTGCAATGGTCGTCCTCGAATGCGGCTGTCGCGAAAGTGGATAATAACGGCGTCGTGACGGCTCTGACGGAAGGTGAAACGGTGATCGGTGCCACCGTGACGGCATCGGACGTGACGGTCTCCAAGGAGATCACGGTGCGCGTGATCGGGACGGATCTTCTCCGCAAGAAGACGGTCTACACCTCCGCGAACAGCGTGAACGTTGACGACTACCTGACAGAGACGGACGCCACCGTCGAGGGCGGCAAGGACGTGGATCTCACCGGTTTGAACACCTACGAGACCAAGGTGGTCACCGTCAGCAAGGGGGATCACCGCGAGGAGCTCACCATCGTGAAGGTGACATCCGATAAGACGATCGTCATCGAGAATCTGCATAGTATGAAGAAAGGCGCCTTGTCCACCTATCTCGGGCTCGGCACCTCGAATATCGAGCTGACCGCCAAGGCACTCGACGGCACGACCCCTGCGATCAAGTGGGTGAGCAGCGACCTGACCGTCGTCACGATCACAAACGGCAGACTTTACGCGGTCGGCAGCGGCAGCGCGGACGTATATGCGGAAGCGGCAGGCTACCTCAGCGAGCCCGTGACCATCAACGTGACGAGCACGGTGGAGGAGTTCCGCCTGTCCGAAACGGAATATATGGATCGTGTCGGGCTTCTGCAAGAGCGCGTCTTCGGCAATTATACGTACAGCAATGGGAACTATACGAGGCAATATGCCTTGTCGGTGTATTCTTTCCCCGAGGGAGTCGGCATCGAGTCTTATACCTTCGAGAGCAATAACGAAGAGCTTGCCAAAGTGGACAAGGGCGTCATTACCTTCGCGGAAGAGGTCGCGGACGGCGAGATCGTCACCATCACCGCCACCGCCTATAACCAAGCGGGACTCCCCGTGCGCCGCAGCTATAACTTCCATCTCGTGAACGGCGTCAACGTGGGCGTGGGTGTCGAGCGCGCGCATTTCGATGCGTCGAAAGGGGAGAAGCCGAGCTTCGATCCTTATTGGGACTTCGCGGCAGTCGCCGCAGATAAGGACGTGAGAGCCATCGTGCTCCATACCGACGTCTATTATCCCTCCAAGGCGGACGGCGGTAAGTCGATCACCAATTGCAGGGCGTCCATATACGGCAACGGCAATAAACTGGACGGACAGTTCTTTATCAATTCCGTTGAGCTGAGGGAAGTGTTGCTCCTGTGGGACTTCGACACCTTCGGAGATATGCCCGCGTCCGTCGACGTTACCCTCAGGAATCTGAATATGCAGGCGACCCAGCCCACGACGGAGGACTCCAAAGAGACTTTCGAGGAGCTGAACCGCACGGGTGGCGGCGCCATCAGTCTCCAAGGAAAGTATCCCGTGGCGACAAATAAGATGAGCCTCACCGTGAAAGGGTGCCTCCTCCAATATGCCTACAGCCATATCAATACCGCGATAGGTGACCTCACGATAGACGGATGTATCCTGCGCAATAATTCCGCTTCGGCGATCGTCTTGCAACAAGCGAGCTTCTGCAAAGCGAATCTCAAGCTGAAAAACTGCATTTTCAGTCATACCATCGCGCCCGTCGCCATCGCCTGCGGACATTTCGACGAGGTCTTGGACAGCGAGGACGGCGTGGAAAGGGGACCGATCCAATACGGTCGATTCGAGCTCGAGGGAGAGATATACGTCTATAACTGGAAGAAGCTCGAAGAAGTGCAGATGAATATCCTGCCGCAGAATCTTAAGGATCCTCGCGCCAATCGCTTGGTCCCCACCTTCAACGGCGTCATCAGCGACGTCATCAAGCAGGCATTCATGCTGTCGGTGAAAGATAATCTCTATGCCGACGAAGAAGGGACGGAATGGTTGAATTTCTCCTTCCTCATCCTCGGCATCTGGGCGGATATGAACCCGCAATTCAACGGTGAAACGCTGAACGAGGGGAATACGGACGGATTAGACGTTACTTTCACGCCCGGCTATTTCTCCTACGCAGAGGTCCGCGCCTACTTGGTGTCGGGCGTCAGCAACATTGCGAGGGCGCTCTCCCTGATCGATCTCGATCATTACAAGACGTACCACGTCGTCGGTAAGGATGGGAACGGGGAGTGGAATACGAAGCCGGGGGAGAATTATGAGATCAATGATGTTACTCGAGCGCGCCTGATGGGTGAACGTATATAGCAGCACGTATACTTCGCTAACTATTTCATCAAAGGGCAGTTACGTACAAGAAGTACGCGCCTACACCCCGCAATATCTAATAATATTGCAGGGACCCAAATGGCGCGCTCGCGCCTGCCCTTTTCTTCAAAGAGCGCTCGTCTACGCACTACTCTCTACGTTCACCGTTTTTTTAATTCGGAATGCGGAATAGAGATGAATTGACCTAACGGTCATGAATTGGCTTTCGCCATGAATTGCGCCTTTGGCGCATGAATCGCACGCTC
>JAFTBD010000047.1 GCA_017455385.1 Clostridia bacterium | reverse complement strand
TGATGGATAAGAGCATCACGAATTTCTACGACTTTACGGTTGATAGCTTCTCCTTGGAGGGCTACGAATACCACAAACTCGGCAAAAAGATACCGGTGGCGATCTGATGAATGCGATCGCGGCGGTGAACGAAAAAGGCTATATCGGGAGAAACGGCACCCTTCTCTATTCCATTCCGGAAGATATGGCGTATTTCGTCAAGATGACGAGAGGCAAATGCGTGGTGATGGGGCGCAAGACGCTCCTGTCTCTCCCCGGCGGCAAGGGACTGAAAAACAGGCAGAACTACGTGCTCTCCCGCGCCATGACCGAGGCGGAAGCCCTTGAACGCGGCGTAACGGTGGTGCGTTCCCCCGAAGAACTGCTCCGCTGTCTTGACGAAGCGGGCATCCCCACCGAAGAAGTATTCGTCATCGGCGGCAGCGAGATATACGCCCTTCTTATGCCGTACTGCGACACCCTCTATATCACGCGGGTGCTGGACGACGCCGTCGGCGACGCATCTTTCCCCGCCATTTCGGGCGATTTTACTCTGCAAAAGGGCGAACCGCTCACCTCGAGCGGCTACGCATACAGCTTCGACATATATGTCAGACAGCGTTAAACAGCGCGCCTATGCGAAACTGAATCTTGCGCTGTCCGTCACGGGACGAACGGGGGGCTATCACACGATAGAGACCCTCTTCCAATCCATCGATCTATACGACGT
The DNA here is from genome assembly GCA_017455385.1 of Clostridia bacterium. Taxonomy (GTDB): domain Bacteria; phylum Bacillota; class Clostridia; order Christensenellales; family CAG-1252; genus CAG-1252. The sequence goes on along the minus strand of JAFTBD010000047.1, from coordinate 13,931 downwards.
TCTGACCCTTTCCAAACGAAACGACAAGGATATCACAAGCGACTTTTCGGGGGATAACTCCCTCGTGGTGCTCTCCGCGCTCCAAAAGGAATTTTCCCTCGGCGGGATGCACGTCTCCACCGAGAAACACATTCCCCTCGCGGGCGGTCTCGGCGGTAGCAGTGCAGACGCGGCGGCAGCGGCGCTCGCTTGCGCACGCCTGTACGATCTCCCACAAAAAGCGGTCTTCGACTGCGTGAAGGACTTATTCGGCGACGTCGCTTTTCAAATGACGACGGGCACCGCAGTCGGACGTGGCATCGGATCGGATCTTACCCCGCTTGCGCCGCTACCCGCTTATTACGTCCTGCTCGCTTTTCCCTCGGCGGGCGTCTCAACCAAGGAAGCCTACGACCTATGCGACCGCACGCCGCACCGCGACGCCGACATCGCGGCGCTCCACGAAGCCTTACTGCGCGGCGAAAAGGCGCAAGCCTATTACGTCAACGACCTACAGTCTCCCGCCCTCGAACTGAACGGCGAGATCGCCCCGCTCCTCGCGGATATGACGGACGACGACGCGCTCCTCACGGGAATGTCGGGAAGCGGGAGCACCCTCTTCTCCCTTTACAAAACCGAGGACGCCGCGCTGGCAAAAGCAGCCGCCCTATCCGCGCCAACCCTCGTGACGCGCTTGATAAATCCCAATGCGGGCGGGAAATAAGTGAAAATCGCTTTATTTTGCCGCACGTTCTTTATATAATATAAGTACTACCATTTTATTGGAGCGATACTATGCCGAAACAAGAACAATTCGTGAAAGAAATTACCGATATGAACGTTGACTTCGCGCGGTGGTACACCGACGTGATCCTCAAGACCGAGCTCGTGGACTACGGTCCCGTCAAGGGCACGATGATCATCCGTCCCTACGCCTACGCGATATGGGAGAACATTCAGGCGGAGCTCAACGCCCGTTTCAAGAAGACCGGGCACAAAAATGCCTATTTCCCGATGTTTATCCCCTACAGCTACCTCGTCAAAGAGGCGGAACACGTGGAAGGCTTCGCGCCGGAAGTGGCGCTCGTCACCCACGTCGGCAATGAGGAGCTCCCCGAGAAACTCGTCGTCCGTCCCACCTCCGAGACCATCATCTGCGACAGCTACGCCAAATGGGTGAAAAGCTGGCGCGACCTCCCGATCCTCATCAACCAGTGGGCAAACGTCGTCCGTTGGGAAAAGACCACCCGCCCCTTCCTCCGCACGTCGGAGTTCCTGTGGCAGGAAGGTCACACCGTCCACGAGACCCCCGAAGAGGCGCAGGAAGAGACCTTGAAAATGCTGGAAGTTTACCGTGAATTCGCGGAGAACGTCCTCGCCATCCCCGTCCTTGTGGGCAGGAAGAGCGAGAAGGAGAAATTCGCGGGCGCACAGGCGACCTACAGCATGGAAGCGATGATGCTGGACGGCAAAAGCCTGCAAGCGGGCACGAGCCACTATTTCGGCGACAATTTCAGCAAGGCATTCGACATCAAGTTTGCCTCGAAAGAAGGCGACCTCAAATACGTCTACCAAACCAGCTGGGGCACCTCCACCCGTATGATCGGCGCCCTCATTATGGCGCACGGCGACAACCGCGGCTTGGCGCTTCCCCCCAAGGTGGCGCCCGTTCAGGCGATCATCATCCCCATCGCGGCGCATAAAGGCGGCGTGAACGAGAAGGCGGAAGAGATCAAAAATGCCCTCGAAGAGGCGGGCGTTCGCGTGGAAGTGGATTACCGCGATCAGAGCACGGGCTGGAAGTTCAATGAATGGGAGATGAAAGGCGTCCCCCTCCGCATCGAAGTGGGTCCGCGCGACCTCGAGAACAGCGTCGTTACCGTGGCGCGTCGTGACGACTTTACGAAAGATCAGATCAAGATCGACGAGCTCGCGACGGCGATCCCCGCCCTCCTCGACGTCATTCAGAAAAATATGCTCGAGAAAGCGCGCGCTTTCCGCGACAGCCATATCGTCATCACCAAGGATATGGACGAGCTGACCGCGGCTGTGAATAACGGCAATTTCGCCAAGGCAATGTGGTGCGGCAGCCGCGAATGCGAGGATAAGGTGAAGGAAATGACTTCCGCCTCCACCCGCGTGATGCCCTTTGACCAAACCCCCGTCGGCACGAAATGCGTCTGCTGCGGCAAGAACCTATTGAAGGAAGACGGCACCACGGACGGCAAGGTCATATATTTCGCCAAAGCATATTGATCTAAAATATTAACAAACAACAAAAAACGCTCGGGTGACAGCCCGAGCGTTTTACTATTGCTTTCCCATATTATCAAATATAGGTGATGCCGAAATCGTGAGAGAAGGTCACGGTCTTATCCGCTTCGACCGTAATGTTTTTATATTCTATCTTTTGCAGATAACACGTAGTATCTGCGTATTCCTTTCCTTCTTCCGAAAACTTACTGTAAATAAAGTAACTCCAATACAATGAGCCGTTCTTCGATCCGGAATTCGTATTCTTCGAAAGCAATATGACGACATAATCTCCGATAGGTACGTTATCGATCTGATATTTATCGGTCCCGTCTACCTTTGTTGCAAAGCAACCTTCCGGCATATTATAGGTTCCGCCCAGCGCAATGCTATTCGGCAGGCTCTCTACTTTTTTGGAGATTAAGAAAACCGTCGAGTCGGTATCCGGCTTGTTACCCACGTAATTGTTGTACTTATATGTGACCGTACCCGTGACGCTACCAGTCTTCTCTATCACAGTCACGTTGCAAAGTGCAAATACGCTACCCGCTTTGACTTTGATAACGGCAGTCCCCTTCGCTACTCCGGTAATGGCACCGTTTTCATCCACCGTAGCAACGGATTCATTGGTGGAACTCCATTGGAACGTTGCTTGAACGTCGTCCGGAGAAGCAAACGCCACAAGCGTTTCGGTTTCTCCTACACCGAGAGAAACAGTGGTTTTGGATAACACGACGCTTGTAACGTTTTTTTCGACCTTATCGTTGTTCGATTTGGTTGAACTGTCTTTGGATTGAGTCGTCGAAGCGCTATCTGTTGATTCCGTTTCCGATACATCATTGTTTCCGCTACCGAAAGCATCACATGCAACGAATAATGTTGATATAATCAGCAAGACGGCGACCATCGCAATTAGCATTCTTTTTTTCATTTTATGTTCTTCCTCCGTATGTTATTTCCGTTTCAACAAGTCTATCATAAGAATAAATATACCAAAACGGGATATTATAACTATACCACAATGGTATATTGAAGTCAAGAACATATTTGGGAGCGTTCCGCAAAATGGTATTTCGGCTGAAAGAATTAAGAAAAAAGAAAAAAATATCTCAGCTGAAACTAGCACTTGACCTCGAGATGAATCAAAACAGTATCAGCCGATATGAGAATATGGAACGCGAAGCGGATTACAAAACGCTTATCAAATTCGCGGATTATTTCGGCGTTTCTCTTGATTATTTACTCGGTCGAACCGATCGATAACTTCCTAATATACCCTTTCAAAAGAGATATATAGCGCAGTAGAAAACCCTACACCCCAAACGAGCGGTATTTTCAATCTTTTTTTCTGATCAAGATCTTTTCGGCTTTTCGGGAGAGTTTATTCTCGAAAAAAATCGCCGTAAACCAAATGAACAAAACAATGAACCAGGAGGCACCAAAGATCGAGCGAAGCACGTCATTTTCTCGCAATATCAGAGCGATTAGCAACATAACGTTAAAGATATATAGCAACACGCCGAATACCCTTCGGATAATCATCCAAAAATTGAATTTGCGCTCGATCAAGGCAATTTCCGGCAAGTTCTCAAAATTCGATTCTTCTCTTAAAAAGATCATTTCCATCGTCACGGCTTTTCTTTTGAAACCATCACTATCATATCGGGTGGTAGTCAGCTTATACGCATCGAAAAGATCCCAGCCGAAACGCGCCATATTTCTGGCAATTCGACGCCACCACCATCTTGACACGCTGAGGTTTTTCTCTTGTCTCGCCATCGGGTTTCTCCTTTTTGTACCATTATTAATTTATAAGAGCGGGATCATTAAGGCTAGACTCGCCGCAGACTTATAATATAATTATATCATATATAACAGTACTTATCAATTGAACAAACTATTTATAATGGATGCGTAGTTCATCACTATCTTGGTAGTACGTCGCGAGCGCTACGCTTTTAATTACATCCTCATCCCCTACTCTCTCCCTAAGCCACACGATATCCTTGCCTATCTGCGTGAGGGCGGGAAGAATGACCTTTCCGTCGGCGATGACGTCCTTGCTGAGAGAAGGTTCGGGGGCTGTGATGCCGAGATCGACGCTCTTCGCTACGGCGGCACACGCGGCGGGCAAGACGGACATCTCTCCGCTCGTCTCGAAGATGCAGTACGCCACGTCGCGGAGGTCGAAATATCCCTTGGCGCGGCACATGGAGAGGAGATCATTGATGTCCAATTTGGCGCGGGTAAGGCTCTTATAATTTATCTTCCCCTCTTCCACCAATATGATGGGGCGGCCGCGGATGAACTTCTTCAGGACGGTGGCTTTCCGCGCGAGAAAGGTCAGCACGAGGTCGAGCACGAGATAGAGCGCCATCGCGAGCAGGAAATGATAAAAGGGGCGATCCTGATCGGTCGCCATCTCGGCGGCGATGGAGCCCAAAGAGATGCCGATGACGTAGTCGAGGAAAGAGAGCTGGGCGATCTGCTTCTTCCCCATGATCTTGGTGACGACGAAGAGAAAGAGGAAACTGATGACGGAAGAGATGGCGACGTGCAAGGTGAGGTCCATACGGGGAGTATTGACGACGCCGCTCTCCTCTATTCCGCTTGACAAAGAAGCCTCGGGCGCGCATATAATAATGGCGGACGCTTCGCGAGAGTGGAGTGTGGAAAGTGGAGAGTGGAGTTAAGGTTGCGCTGACGCGAATATAAAGCGTCATCCCGAATTACTAATAGTCATCCTGCACCGAAGGTCCGCGTAGAGCCGAGGCGAATAGCGAGCCGCGCCGAGGGATCTCAACCATATTATCAAACCGCGCGAAAGCACGGCATATCAACAAACGTAGGTCATATGAAAATGCAATCTTATAAAAAGCAAATGGTAGACACCCTTCTCTTCTTCCTCGCGGTGGACAGCGTGCAGGGGGCGCCCGCGGACGGCGCGCCTTTCGGCGCAGGGACCAAGGAAATGCTGGATAAATTCTTCTCGCTCGCGACATCCATCGGTATGCGGACGAAGAATATAGACGGTTACTGCGGCTTCGCGGAGATAGGAGAAGGCGAACTCCTCGGCATCCCCGTGCACCTTGACACCGTGCCTTTCGGCGAGGATTGGACGCGCTCCCCTTTCGGTGAAATGGCGGAGGAAGACGGCGAAACGCGCATTTACGGCAGGGGCGCAGAGGATGACAAAGGTCCCGCCGTGGCAGTGATGTACGCCCTGAAAGCCCTCCTCGACGAAGGCAGAGCGCCGAGACGCCGTATCCGCGTCATCGCGGGGCTGAATGAGGAAAGCGGCTGGAAGTGCATCGAGCATTACCTCGAAAAGGAAGAGATCCCCTCTATGAGTTTCTCCCCCGATGCGGACTTCCCCGTCATTTTCTGTGAAAAAGGGGTGCTCCACGCCCGCGTCACCCTGAAAAAGCCCGCGGAGGTCATCTCCTTTTCGGGCGGTGAACGGGTCAATATGGTGGCGGACAGAGCCGCCCTCGAAGTGACTGCCCTCTCCGACGCCGCATTTTCCAAGTGTCTCAAGGGCGGTATCAAAGTGAAATTCATCGACGGCGGTTTCCGTCTCTCGGCGGAGGGGGTCTCTGCGCACGGTTCCACCCCGGACAAAGGCGAGAACGCCATCTTGAAGATCCTCTACGCCGTGAAATCCACAAGCGAGGATCTCGCCGATCTATACGACTATTTCCATATGACGGACGGCAGCGGTCTCGGGCTGAAACTCTCGGATGAAGTCAGCGGCGAATTGACGCTGAACGTCGGCAAGGTGGAGAGCACAGAGGACACCCTCACCTTCTCCCTCGACATCCGTTACCCCGTCTCCTACACCGAGGAACAGGTGCTGAAGTCCCTTGAAACTGCCTTGAGCGAAGGAGCAGTCGTCACCGTGCAAGGCAGGCACCTTCCCCTGCACGTAGCGAAAGATTCCGAGCTCGTGAAGAGCCTCATTGCCGCTTACAACGAAGTGACCGGCGAAACGGCAGAGCCCATCGCCATCGGCGGCGCCACCTATGCGCGCGCCTTCCCGAACGCGGTGGCATTCGGTCCCGTCTTCCCGGGCGAAGACAGCCGCATCCATCAAAAGGACGAGAGCATTTCCCTCGATAATTTTCTGAAATGTGCGGAGATATACCGCAAGGCGCTCGAGAAATTGGCTTTCTGACGCTCCCGCACCCCTTTATATCGCTTTACCCGAGGCGCGGGCGCGTGCTATAATGCACGTATGCAATTTATCCCGACCCTCATCACCGTGGCGATCATGCTCGCCTACGCCATCCCGGGCTTCATCTTCGTGAAGACCAAAGCCATCAAACCGGACTCCATCGGCGCCTTCGCGCGCATCCTTCTTTTCGTCTGTCAGCCAGCCCTCATCCTGTACTCCTTGAATGCGGCGGAATGCACGGGCGAATTCGTCCGTCAGATGGGCATCTTTTTCGGGCTGTGCACGGGTATGCAGATCGTAGTGATGGTGTCCCTGACATTCATTCTGAAAAAGCGCTTCGACGACGTCCGTAACCGCATCTGCACCATCGCTTCCTCCCTCGCGAACGTCGGGTTCTTCGGCGTGCCGCTCATCGAGGCGGTGCTCGGCGCGGGGCACCCCGCCATCGCCTTCTCCACCGTCTTCTCCGTCAGCCTGAACCTATTATCTTGGACGCTCGCCGTCGGGATCATCACCTGGGACAGGAAGAAGATCAACGTGCGCAATATGATCGTGAACCCGACCACCGTGTCCCTTCTCGTCGCGCTGCCCCTCTTTTTCACCGGGACAAAGCTCCCCGCGGTCATCGCGCCCATCATCGAGCTGCTCGGCAGGATGACGACGCCGATGTGTATGCTGATCCTCGGCATGCGCCTCGCCACCGTGACGCCGCAGGATCTTTTCCTGAATCCGCGCGTCTATATCTCCACCGCGCTCAAGAATATCGTCTATCCCTTGGTGTCCTTCCTCGTCATTTATTTCATCCCCCTGCCCACCTATATCAAGGTCACCTTCTTCCTCCTCGGCTGTTGCCCGAGCGCGAGCATGGTCTTAAATATGTCCGAGCTCGTCGGCGAAGGACAGACCCACGCCGCGTGCAGTGTGCTCATCAGCACGTTATCCTGTATAATAACGGTTCCTTTACTTGCCTTGATGATACCGCTATTGTAAGAGATGGTGAAATTCGCCTGTCGGCAAGTTGCGGATAAATAATACATCCTCACCTCATCAAAAAAAGCGCACTACGTTTTACAAAACATAGTGCGCTTTCATTCATTATTTGCTTATCAGCCGACGATAGCGCCCCACATCGAGGAAACAGCGTCCTGCCCTACCTGACCGTAATCTCTCATCACGCCGCAACGCGCGAGAGTCTCTTCACTCGGGAACATCGTTTCGATGAACATCTCGACCCACGCTTCGTCCACGCCCTCGAACATCCCGTCTTCATCTTCGACATAGGATGCGTACAGTTCGTCGTAGGCGTCCTTCACAACGCTGATCGTGCCGGAATACTCGCTGTTCTTGATCGCGACGTCCTTCTGACAGATGTATTTCAGGAACCAGTTCGCCGCGTCCACGTTCACCGCGTACTTGCTGATGACGAAATTGTCGATATAGACGTTGCCGCCCTCATCTGGCACGACGTACCACAGGTTGCGGTTACCTTCCTGCTCATTGCCGTCCTCGTCCTCGTAGTCGTTCATCACGTACCCTGCGTCGCAGGACCACATCAGCGCGACCGTAACGTTGCTGTCATTCGCCGCCATCTCGAACTTGACGTTGTCGGTGTCCCACTCGGAGCCGCTCTTGACCGCGAGAAGCGCAGATTTCGCCGACGCCACCGTAGCCGCGGAAGTGTCCTCGAACACCGCCTGCACCGACTTCCTGTCTCCCGCCGCAAGTTTGCCGTTATTATAGAGGCACGCCGCCGCATATGCGTCACGCATGGACTTCTTCACCGAGCGGTGTCCCCTGTAGGTGTCGCCGAAGAGGGCATCCCAACTCGTGATCTTGGTGCCGTTCGTCTTGGTGATGTCGTATACGAGACCGAGGGTGCCGTACATATAAGGGATGGCGTATTTCAACTCAGGGTCATAGTGTTTCGCGAGTTCGACATAGTCGCCGACGAAACGAGTGGCGTCCACCGAGCCGACGATGTTCTTATCATAGGGGATCACGAGATCCTTCTTGATGAGGTACTCCACCATATAGTCGCTGGGGCACAAAAGGTCGTAGTCCGCCCTGCTCCCCTCGACCGCGGTGTGGATGTCTTCCACTGCCTTGAACGTCTCGATCTTCACCTTGACTTTCTTGCCGGTATTTTCGAGGTACCATGCCTCAAAATCCTCGAAGATGTCCTCGTCGATATATTCGCCGGGCATATAGAGCTTCAATATCTCACTGCGCGGCGTGCACGCGAAAAGCGTGACGGAGAGCGCGGAGACGATGGCGATGACCAATAAAACGCATATGATCTTTTTCATTTCAGTTCTCCTTTCTTTAGTTTGCTGTTATATAGAGGCTTTATGCCTTTTTTGCTTGTTCTTTCGCCTTCTTGTTCTTGACGACGTTGAAGACGATGAGCGCCGTCAGCACCACCACGAAAATGATGGTGGAGAGAGCGCGGATGTCGATCGGCATCTTCATCTTGATGCCGGAATAGACGTAAGTGGAGATGGTCTCAATGCCCGCGCCCTTGGAGTTTATGTCCGTGACGACGAAATCGTCGAGCGAGAGGGTGAACGCGAGAGCGAAACCCGACACCATCGCGCCCGCGAGTTGCGGGAGCATCACGGTGAAGAGACTTCGCATCGGTCCCGCGCCGAGGTCCATACTCGCCTCGAGGATATTCGGATTCAGTTGCTTGAGGCGCGGCGTGACCGTCAGGATCACGTAGGGGGTGGTGATGACGGTGTGTGCGATGATGAGCCATCCGAGATTGAAATTGATGGGGAGACGCACAGTATCGCGGAGGAAGATCATCAGAAGGAAAAAGCCCATCGCGGTGACGATCTCCGCATTCACGACGGTGATCTGCGAGGCAGTGTCAGAAACTGTTTTCATCTTGCGCCGCATATAATGGATGCCCACCGAAGCGGTCGTGCCGAGTACGGTCGCAAGCGCCGCGGAGGTCACGCCGATGATGAGGGTGTTTTTGAGCGCGGTCAAGAGTTTCGTATTCGAGAAAAGGTTCTTATACAGCACAAAGGTGAAGCCGCCGAGGTCGCCGCCCACCGTCTTGGACGCGCTGAAAGAATAAAGGATGATCATCAAAAGAGGCAGATAAATGGCGATGAGCACTGCGATCAGCACCATCCACTTGAACAGGAGAAAAACTTTGGACGAAGTCTTGTTCATCACGCTTTTCCTCCTTTAGGCGCGCGCGAAGCACGATTCGTCAGCACGTTTCCGATGAGCATCACGACGAGCACGAGCACCAAGAGCACGAAGGACAGCGCGGAGCCGTAGCCGTAACTGCCGTAATACTGGTTCTCGAACAGGCTCGCGATCTTCGCGCCGATGACCGACGTGCCCATATCCCCCATCGCCTCGGTGATGGCGTAGGAGCTGAAGATCGGCATGAACATCATACTGATCCCGCTGATGACGCCGGGGAGCGACAAGGGAAGCGTCACTTTGAAGAAGGTCGCAACGGGGTTTGCGCCGAGATCGCGCGACGCCTCGACGTAACTTTTATCCATATTGCTGAGCACGGTGTAGATCGGAAGGAGCATATACGGGAAGAAATCATACACCATACCGATCACCGCCGCGCCGTAGCTCTTCTCCACGCCGATCATCGAAAGGAGCGATTTCAGCGCAAAGATACGGAGCATGAAGTTGATCCACATCGGGATGATGAAAAGGAGAGAAAGGATGGCGATTTTCTTGAAGGGCTCGGACGCCAAAATGTACGCCACGGGATAGGCGATCAAGAGACAGATCAAGGTGGAGAGCGCCGCGATGCCGATGGTCTGCCCGAGCTGACTGAGCGTCTCTTTCTCGGTGAAGACCTTCCTGAAATTGTCAAAGGTGAAACCGCCGTCCGAGCCGCGGAACGCATAGACCAAGACCAAAATGAGCGGAACGATCACAAAGATCACCGTCACCGCAAGGTACGGGAATGCGAATGCCGTCGGGCGGAAAACTTTCGCCTTCTTCTCCGTCATTATTCCGCCTCCGTTTCGTCCGCCGCAGGCTCGTACTTTTCGAGACGGACTTTCCCGCCGTCGATCTTCACGCCTACGCGATCGTCCATATCCCACTCGTCCGCGGTGTCTATATAGAAATCCTCATCCGTGTCGGTATATACCTGCACCTGATAATAGGTGCCCTTATAAATGCTCTGGGTGACGGCGGCGCCGATCACGCCGTCCGCCTCGTCGTCGGTGAGCTCCACCGCGTCGAAAGGCACGTACACCACCACCTCGTCCCCCGTCTCGAAGCCTTCGGTCGGGATCTCGAATTCCCCGCCGCAGAAGGAGACAAGGTTCTCCCCCGTCACGCTGCCGAGGTACTTATTGATGGTTAATATCTTCTTCATAATATGAATGCTGTCCGGCACGATCTCCAAGGAGACCTCCGCGCCCGGGCGAAACTCGGACTGCGACTGGACGGTGAACTCGTAGTCGGATGCGAGGACGATCATCTCGTAATACGTCCCCTTGAAGACGGTGGTCATCACCACGCCGTCGAAATGTCCCTTATTCTGCCCCGCTTTGATGACGATGTCCTCGGGGCGGATGACGACGTCCACCCTCTCATTCTTCTCGAAGCCTTTATCCACGCAGGTCAGCGTCTTGCCGAGGAAGGAGATGGTGTAGTCTTTCTCCATCACCCCGGACAAGAGGTTTGACTCACCGATGAAGTCCGCCACGAAAGCATTCTTCGGCTCGTCGTAGATCTTCTTCGGGCGGTCGATCTGCTGGATGATGCCGTCATTCATGACGACCACCACGTCGCTCATCGTGAGCGCCTCTTCCTGATCGTGGGTGACGAAAATGAAGGTGATGCCAAGATCCTCATGCATCTTCTTGAGCTCGATCTGCATCTCTTTGCGCATCTTGAGGTCCAATGCGCCGAGCGGCTCGTCGAGAAGGAGCACCTTGGGCTCGCAAACGATGGCGCGGGCGATGGCGACGCGCTGTTGCTGTCCGCCCGAGAGAGAATTCACGTCGCGGTGACCGTAGTCCTCGAGACCGACGAGCTTCAAGGCGCGATTGACCTTATCCGCGATCTCCTGCTTGGTGTACTTGCGGACGCCCTTCTTCGCCGTGGGGTCCGCGATCTTTTTGAGCTTCAACCCGAATGCCACGTTCTTGAAGACGTTGAGGTGCGGGAAAAGCGCGTATTTCTGGAAAACGGTATTCACGGGGCGCTTATAAGGCGGCACGCCCGTGATGGGCACCCCCTCAATATAGATCTCGCCCTCCGTCGGCGTCTCGAAGCCCGCTATGAGACGGAGCAAGGTCGTCTTGCCGCAGCCCGAGGGACCGAGGAGCGTCACGAACTGCGCGCGCTTGATGCCGAGACTGAGATCATCGAGGACGGTCACACCGTCGAAAACCTTCGTGATCCCTTTGATCTCGATGATATTCTCGCCCTTCTTCTGAGGAGCGGGCGTCGGCGTCTCCGCGGGCGCCTGCTTCTTTCCGAACAATCCTTTTATCTTATCCAAGAAGTTCATCTCTCATTTCCTCATCAAAAGTTAGGCGGGCAGGAGATCCACAGGACCGTCGCCTTCTTGTCCGTCAGATTCTCGATGGAATGTTTCTTGTCCGCTTTGTAATAGAAGGTCTCGCCCTTCTCCACCGTGAAGACGCGGCGACCGACCGTCAGCTTGATCTTGCCCGCGACGACGTAGCCGAATTCCTCCCCTTCGTGAGGCATATCGGTCTCCTTCGCCCCCTTCTCCAATAGGTCAAGGAGAATGGGCTCCATCGCGTTCTTCTGCGCCGACGGGACGAGCCAAGTGGTCAGGCTGTCACCGTAATCTTTCGAAAAATAATCTTCCTTATGGAATACGAGAGGCTCGCTCTCCTCGTTCTGAAAAAACTCGCCGAGATTACTGCCCAAAACGACCAAGATGTCATTCAGCGTTTCGATGGACGGATTCGCGAGGTCGTTCTCAAGCTGACTGATAAAGCCTTTCGTCAACTCGCAACGATCCGCCAGTTCCTCTTGCGTCAGATTATTTTTCAGCCTGAGCGCCTTGATCTTGACTCCGATCTCCATATCCGACTCTCCTTCCTCTTTTGTTTCGTAAAAATAAACTTCCCGTTTGCGAACTCTAACCGTACTAAATCCAAAGTTTATTTTTTCTAAACAAAACCAATTATAAGCAATACCTATGGTATTGTCAAATGTTTTGCACATAAAAAACGGCGACGGATAGCGGCACAAGAAAAAATGCCGTAGGAGCATAGCATATACATCGTTGAAGCGTTAGAAAGGTACAGCTGCGAGGCTCGACAAAAGGCGGCGAATGAGAAATGAAACAAAACAGGTAACGCCGTAGAGGGGTGCAGATGCGAGGCACAACAATTACCCCCAGCGGTCGTCGCTGAGAGAGGAGAGTGGTGCTCAGGCGCGGCGCAACGAAAAATCCCGCAGGCGCGACATCATCCCCCGGAGGCAGGCGCTGAGCGCGGAGAAGGGTTGCAGATGCGAGGCACAAAAAAAGGCGGCGAATGAGCGTACTCCTTGTACGTGATTTCGCCGCCTTGCAGTTTGTAACAAAGCAGATGCGCCCTTATATGCGCTCAGCGCCTGCCTCCGAAGCCACCGCCGGAGAACCCTCCCCCACCTCCGTGGAATCCACTGCCGCCGCTGCCGCCGGCGATGCCGCCGATCTTCCCTGCGATCTGTCCCGCGCGCATCGCTCTCTGAGCGATATTCACGGAGCGCATCACGTTCGAGACGTTGCCGATAAAATTCAATCCCGACAACACGCGGAAAGAGGGGGAGAAGAAATAGAGGATGAGGAGCCCACTCGTGTCGAAGGAGCTCTCGCTCATCGTCTTGAACTCGGGATACGCGATCTCGAGCTGTTTCGCGACCTTGTCCGCGATGCCCATTGCGGTGGCGAAGATCATATAATCCTCCCACATCACGAGCTCGGGGATCTCGTGCTCCTCCATCATGGAGAATTCCTGCATATACTTGCCGAGGGCGTGGAGCTTGTCGTACTCTCTCTGCCCGTACACGGTGAGCGGTGTTTTGATATTCCGCAATAATACAAAGGAGACCAAGGCGCCGAGGAGCAGTCCGATACCGAAGAAAAACATTCCCTGCCCGACGAAGAAATTCGCAACGCCGGAGAGGAAGACCACGGCGATGCCGAAACCGACCATCGCGGTGACGAATTGATTCACCTTATCCAGGACGGTGTTTTTCTTCGGATAGGCGCCGTCGCGCTTGGACTTATTCGTGATCGCGGCTCTGTATTTATCCACCCAGTTCATCATCTTCCCGGGGTTATTCTTGCCGTATTTCTCCAGTTCCTTCATCGTGAAGCTCTCCCCCATCGCTTTCGGGAAGGTCAGCATCTCGATGACGTATTTCTGATGTGTGGGGATCTCGTCGTTTTCGTCCTGTTTGAGGACGGTGACGCGCGCGCTCTTCGCCTTGACGTCGGGCACGATGGAGATATACCCTTTGCGCACGAGCTCCAGCATCGTGGCGGAGATACTCTCGTCGATAT
>JAFTBD010000046.1 GCA_017455385.1 Clostridia bacterium | reverse complement strand
AAATATGGGTGTACCGTACAATCTTTTTTTTATCGAAAAAGGAGGAGTTAATCCCCAACATTTTTGAAAGAATATTTTTGGACCGCAATCCAAACAATTTGCATGATTTGTAGTCAGAGAGCTGCATAGCAAAAGTGGGAAGTAAGTTGCGCTTGGTACTTACATCATCGACGCAATAGCAATTATGAAATAGATCAGTTTTGCTATTAGTTTGCCGATTTTGCTTAACAACCCAGATAACGCACCCTTTTTGTGTTTCTTTCCAGCAGAAGTGCTTTCAGAAACGCTTTGGCAGCCGATACTATTGTTATCGCCTGACACAAAGCTGTCAGTAGTAATAACAGTTTTATTGATGTTAATACTGATCTTACACATTTTTTCTCACCTCCTTGTTTTTTGGTAGTCTCCGCATGCGGAGCCTCGCCGATTACTACGAAAACAAGTTGGCTATGTGTAATTAGGTATGGGTTGAAGCACCAAACGCTTTTCGAAAAACCTCGCCGATTCCAGACCGAGTTCGGTCCCGATTCGGAAGGTTTTTTATCGAATGAGCAAATACGTCTTCCTGCATATAGGGCAGAAGCGTATCTGGCACTTTCGATAAAACACATAAGTGTCCATCTGATAATTCAGACCTTGCGAGGAGATTGGGCGACCTAGTGCGTTATCATTTTGAAAATAACATAAATGAGTTTAAAAGTCAAACGAAAGCAATTAGCGTTTTTTATTTAAAAAAAGACCTATCCGTATTTCTTCCAAATTCACGGAAGTGTTAGGATAGGTCCACTGTGGTGGACAATAAGGGACTCGAACCCCTGACCCTCTCCACGTCAAGAAGACGCTCTACCAACTGAGCTAATTGTCCATTGGGTAGTGTTATTGTAGCACAGCGGGGAAAGTTTTGCAAGCACTTTACGCATTTAATTCGCGATCGGGGAGAAGAAATTCTTTTCGGCGGGGAAAGGGGCGGGTGAGTCAGTTGATGCTCACGGAACAGGTGGGGAAGGGCGCGGGGCAGCGGCGCGGACGGGCGGCGGGAGCGTGTGGCTTTGCGGATGTGGCGGGAGCGCGTGGGGTACATCACTCGTGGCGCAGACGGGCGGCGCGATGCGAAAAAAGGTTGCCCTCGCGGGCGCGGGATGATACAATAGGGGCGATATGAAAGAAAACATCCTGAAGAAACTGAATACGCGCGACATGGCTTATATCGCCCTTGCGGTCGCGCTGAATGCGGTGTGCGCCTTCATCACCATTCCCGCCACCGTGCCTTTTACCCTTCAAGTATTCGGCATTTTCTTCACGCTCACCTTCCTCGGCGGCAGGCGCGGCGCCATCGCCGTGTGGCTTTATCTGCTTTGCGGAGCGGTGGGGCTCCCCGTCTTCTCGGGATTCCGCGGCGGATTCGGCGTTCTCCTCTCCGCGACGGGCGGCTTCGTCATGGCGTTTGCGGCGGTGGCGATCCTCTATTTTATCCTTTCTTTCTTCAAACTTCCGCATTGGACGCAGTATCTTGCGGCGGCGGTCTCGCTTGCGCTCATTTACCTGGGCGGCAGTCTTTGGTTCGTCCATATGATGGGCGGCACCCTCGTTCACGCGCTGATGGTCTGCGTGGTGCCCTTCATCGTCCCCGACGTCATCAAGATCGTCCTCGCCTTCCTCCTCTCCGCGCGGCTGAATAAGGTCAAGGCATAATTTTTCTCATTCAAATCGAATTTTAAGCCCCATTTAAGATTTTCCGTTTATAATTCGTGTATAATAGAAGAAAGCCACCTGAGGTGGCGGAGGAGGGAATATGCGCATCCTGCTTGCGGAAGACGAAAAGGAGCTCAGTCGGGCGCTCGTCGCCATCTTCACGAAGAACAATTATTCCGTGGACGCCGTCTATGACGGCGAGGCGGCGATCACGTACCTCACGGAGGGCAATTACGATTGCGCCGTGCTGGACGTGATGATGCCCAAGGCGGACGGCATCACCGTGCTGAAGACGATCCGCAAGGCGGGGAATAATCTGCCCGTCCTCATCCTGACCGCCAAGTCGGAGATCGACGACCGCATCCTCGGGCTCGACAGCGGCGCGGACGATTACCTCACCAAACCCTTCGCGGTCAAGGAGCTCCTCGCTCGGGTGCGTGCCATCACGCGGCGCCTCACCGCGGGTGTGGACACAGACCTCTCTTTCGGCAATTGCACGCTGTCCCGTTCCACTTACATCCTCTCCACGTCGGAAGGCTCCGTCCGCCTCGCGAATAAGGAATTCCAGATGCTCGAGATGCTGATGAGCGCGCCGAAGAGCGTCATCCCGCCCGAGCGATTCATGGAGAAGATATGGGGATTCGACAGCGACAGCGACATCGGCGTCGTGTGGGTGTACGTCACCTACCTCAGGAAGAAACTGGCGAGTGTGAAGGCGAACGTCGCCATCAAGGCGATGCGGAATGCCGGATACACATTGGAGCTATTATGATCAAGAAACTCAGAAAGAAATTCATACTTATCGCGCTTGGCGTGGTGGCGGCGGTCATCCTCGCCATCGTGGTGGGCATCGACGTCGCGAATTACGTCAATATGACGCGGGACGCAGACGAGATCATCGCGGGACTGGAGACGGGAGACGTGCGCCGTCCGCCCGACGTTTTCTTCCCGGAAGACTTCGTCATAGAGAGCGAAAAACAAGGAGACTTCAAGGGACTCCCAAGGGAAACGGCGTTCTCCGCGAGGTACTTCACCGTGGAGACGGACGCGGAGGGGAATGTCCGCCATTATGACCTCGGAAGCATCGCCTACGTGCGGTCGGATGACCTCGCCGAATTCGTGGCGGAGGCGGACTCGGACAGCGGCTTTGTGGGCGACTATCGCTATAAGCGGACGGCGACCGCGGACGGCTATGCCTATATCTTCCTCGACTGCGAAAAAGAGATCGAGGCAGTTCGCGACTTCATCCTCTCGAGCGCCATCGTCACGGTGGTGGGGCTCCTCATCATCGCCGCGCTCATCGTGCTCCTTTCCAAAAAGGCGCTTCGCCCCGTCGAGGAGAGCTATGAGAAACAGAAACGTTTCATCACCGACGCGGGTCACGAGCTGAAAACGCCGCTCACCGTCATCAGCGCGAATGCGGAGCTCCTCGAGCTCGAAGTCGGCGAGAATGAATGGATCGAATCAATCAAAGGGCAGGTGAAGAAGCTCGGCAAACTGACGAAGGACCTCGTCTTCCTCTCCCGTATGGACGAAGGCAGCGACAATTTCCCCACCGCCGCATTCTCCCTGAAAAATGCGCTCGAGGACGTCGTGGACGGGCTGAAAGAAGCCGCCCTCGTGGCGGGCAGATCCTTCATCGTCGACGCGGAAGACGTCACCGTCACCGCCAATGAGGAGATGATACGCCGAGCCATCGGGCTCATCCTCGATAACGCCGTCAAGTACTCCGAGAGCGAAAGAATAGAAGTATCTCTCCGCAAAGAGGGCAAATACGCCGTCCTCGAGGAACGGAATGCCGCTTCTCTCGAGAAGGGCGAGCACCCAGAGCTCTTCGAGCGCTTCTATCGCCCCGACACCTCTCGCACCGCCGCGACAGGCGGGCACGGGATCGGACTCAGTGTCGTGCGCTCCATCGTAGAGGCGCATCGAGGGAGTGCCACCTGCACGAGCGACGGTGGTGCTGTTGTTTTTAAGATAATGCTTCCCGCTATCGCGTGAATGTTGCTATGCCGCTTCGCAAATTATAAAATGTCATCCAGAACGAAGTTGAAGGATCTCAACCGCATTTTCAAACAAGGTGGAGATCCCTCGGCATAGCTCGGGATGACGATTATATATATTCGCGCTTTGCGCGTTACCATTATTCCGCATTCCGCATTCCCTGCGCGGCATTGTACGCCTTTGGTCGCCGAGACAGTTGTCGCTGTCTCTACTGCGACATTTCGGCATACTGCCTTGCTGCTCCGAGACCTTCGTCTCGTTCGCGGGGGAGAGCGTTCATCGGCGCGTCCGCATACGGCTTGCCTTGTCTTTTGCAAGCCTACTTGCTCGGCGCCCATTTCCGCTCTCATTCAGGTATTCCTATATAGAAAAACGGATGAGATTCCTCGGGACGCCTCGGAATGACGATTATATATATTCGCGCTTTGCGCGCCACCTTCATTCCTAATTCCTGATTCATAATTCCTAATTCAAGCGCAGCGTTTCAGTTCCGCATTCCGCATTCCGAATTCCGCATTCCGCATTGGATTAAGTTACGCATTCCGCATTAAAGTATAGCTTTTTCTTTCTGTCCATTGACATTTCAAGGATAAAATCTTTATAATATTATTTATAGAATAAATTTGACCCGCGCGCGGTACGTCATTGGGACGGACGGTGCGGATCGCAACAAATTTGAATTTTGAAATTCAAAAAAGGAGACAGGAATATGAAAAAGATCGCAATTGTTATGATCGTCGTATGCCTTGTGGTATCCTTGCTCCTCGGTGTGGTCGCCTGTAACGGCACGGAGACACCGACGAACACCGATACGACACCGATACCGGTAACGATAGAGGGCGGCACTACGGCATACGTGCAGGGCGCTACGTTCTCCGTCGAAGGAATGAATGTGGTCATCACACTCGCCGACGGCAAAACGCAGACGGTCGCATTGACGGAGGACATGCTCGTCGCGATGCCTGACCTCACGACGCCGGGCAAGAAGACGGTGCAGGTCCGTTACGAGGGCAAGGTCTATACCTTCGAGATCGAGGTGACCGCCAAGTCCGCCGACGACAACGGCAATGAGAACGGCAACGAAAATGACAATGAGGGCGGCAACGAGAATGGTAATGAGAACGGAAATGAAAACGGTAACGAAGGTTCCGTGAACTTCCGCATCACCGGCATCGACACCAAGCAGGGCGGCGACGGTCTCTATGGCGACGAAGACGTCAAGCTCGTCATCGACTACGGTAACGGCGTGACCGCTTCCGTGGCGCTCGAGGATCTGGAGATCGTCTCGGACGACATCGACTTCACCGTCCCGGGCAGCAAGACGCTCGTCGTTGTGTACGAGGGCGAGGAATACGCCTACACCTTCGAGGTGGAGAAAGATCCCGTCTACGATCTCGAGCAGAAGCTCTACGCGTATATTTACAGCGAGGATTACGCCACCGCGTCGCACGACGTGAAGGTTCAGGCGATCTTGAACGCAGCGTTCGAGGGTTTCGGCAGCAAGATCTCCGTCGAGAATAACCTTCTTGACTTCGAGTCCTTGAGCGGGGATGAGCCCATCCTCGATTATCTGCGCGACAAGCTCGCGACCACTTTCCTGACGGTTGCGATCTACAGTCAGCTTGAGGAGGCGGACGGCACCGTCCAAGCTCCCTTGGATCTCACGATGCTCCCGATGCATTTATCGGCACTGCCCATCGGCGTTTTGATGGACTATGAGACTTGGACGGAGGCGTTGTTCGACTCCCTTCTCGCGCACGAGATCATCGGTGAATCGGACGTGGAGACCTTGAGAACGGTCAGGACATATATCACGAGGACCATGACGGCGGCGACCACTTTCCAACGCTTGGAGTCTTACGGCGTCGCGCTCGAGGATATGACCCCGTATCAGATCTTGAGCGTGCTCGTCAAGTGTTACAGCGGTGAGACATTCCCGATCGGCTCGAACGAGATCGAAGATGAAGAATTCGGCGACGATGAGATCGATGAGGTCGCGGAAGGCGACGGCGAGATCGACGAAGATGCCGAAGACGATAGGATTATTTTTGAGGCACAGGATATCGACACGCAAGCGTATCCCGTTTCGGACGAAACGGGCAGTTTCGTCGTGGATCTTCCCGAGCTTGACCCCGATGATTTCGTGCTCGACGTCACGGTCGGCGACGATGATGACATCGAGTGGAGCGACGGGATCAGCGACGAAGAGAAAGCGGCTTGGATCGAGCTCGTTCTGAATGACGAAGAGATCAAGGCGTTCATCGCGGCGCAGAAAGAGACGCAGATGCCGCAGCTCAAGCTGGAGCTGGAGAAGGCATATGATGCCGGTGAGTTCTACGGGATCATCGCGAATACCATCGACGTGATCCTCGATTACTGCGACAAGCCCGTCAAAGAATGGGATTACGAGGCGATTGTCGAAGCCATCTTGACGAAGTCCGAGGACGATATCGCCGCCTTGGAAGAGATGTATATGCTCGAGTACAAGGAAGAATCCGAAGAGAGAAAAGTAGACATCGCGATATTCTCCCTCAAGAAAGCATGGGACGCGAAAGCGGCTGTCGTGAAGACGATCGTGAATGGAGGGTCGAGGCATTACGGACTTGAAGAACCCTTCTTGAGCGAAGCGGATTATGAGTCCATCGCGACGATCCTCGCCGCCATCGACACTCTCAACTTGGAGGACGAAAAGACTTACTCCACGCCGGAAGAGATCCATGCGTATCTCGAGCTTATCAACGAGCAAACCGGCATCATCCTTGATGAAGTGGTGACGATGCTCATTCGCCATGAGATCGATCCTTACCAATATCTGACGATGGCAGTGGGCTTCATTAAGGACTATGCGAATGACGACTACCTGCCCGAGAAGATCTTGGAGCCCCTTACCGACATCCTGGACGGCACTGTCGATGCTTTCATTGATCCCGAGACGGGTAATTATATCCCCCTTTCGCAGGTAAATTACGAGGCGCTCGCGAGCCTGTTTGAGGAAAAGGGAGCAGAACTCTTTGCGGCGCTCTACACCGATGACAAGATCACGGTGCTGGAAGATCTCTTCGCTCATAACAGAGACTTCATTGCGGAAGGATTCGAAGAGGAAGACATGGCAGCATTCGAGGCGATCGTCGCGGATATCGATGCGATCTTGACTCTCGGCGAATACAATGAAGAAGCCTTCTATCAGCTCCTCTGCGATATGTGGACCATCAAGGCTCGCTATTACGCAGGCACCCCCGAGAATTACGTCGTGATGGCGGTCAACATTGCGGCGGCGTGCGTGAACGCATATGTGCCCGAAGAGATGAGCAAGATATTCGTTGACACCGCAGCGCTCATCACGAAGAATTATGCAGGCAAGGAAGCCATCGACGTGGACAATGCCGCGGTCATCGATGCGATCGTCGGTATGTGGACTGCGGAGATCGACAGATATATGTCGGAGTATAAAGAAGGCACTTTGACCATCTGCCAAGACTTTTTCGCCTTCTATGCGGAAACGCTTGTGGAAGAGTACGGCTTGACCGATGACGACATCGCTGCGATCGGCGCGTTTGCGGTGGTGCTTGACAATATTATCGTCGGCGAATTCGATTACGCCACCTTCCGCACGGAAGTCTTCAAGATGATCGACGCCATCACGGCGGATCGCATCTCTCCCGAGGCGGAGAAAGTGATCGCCGCGGTGAAGATCCTGACCGATCCCTCCGTGATGGAAGAAGGCGGCGAGGAAGTCGCCGAGAAGGCGATCGTCGACCTTTACAAAGATGAGATCGCGGACTTCCTCGTGAGGAATCTCCGCTGGGCGAGTTTCATCGGCGAGCAGGATCGTGAGACCGTGACGTCTATCATCGAGAGCTACATCGATGAATATACGACGGGTGAAGGCGATTACGTGGACGAGATCGCGGCGACCGTGGACTTCCTCACTTCCGACTGGAGCGAGGTGACCAAGGACGAATGCGTCATCGGCGCGTTGGTGCTCGCCATCTATGCGGATAAGGCGCTCGGCTATGAGATGGATTACAATGACATCCTGAACATCCTGCCCCTGCCCGCGGCGGTGGAGGACATCGACTTCAACGTCCTCCTCGGCAGAACGCTCGAGGGCAAGAGTGCGGAAGATATCTTCTTCTTCGACGAGCCCGTCGTGACCTACGTCGAGAATGCGGACGGAGAGGTGACCGCGGCTGTCTTCACGGTGAAGGTCGGCATGAAGCTCGACGTGATGAATGAGGACGGCGTTTCCTTCCTCAAGACGGATGCGGCGATCACCCTCAAGGTCGAGATCGGGATGTGATCCGAGAAGGACGATGCTGGAAGTAAAAGGACTATATAAATCTTACGGCAAGAAGGCTGTCCTGCGGGGCGTCGACCTTGAAGTAAGAGACGGCGAGATCAAGGGGCTCATCGGCGTGAACGGCGCCGGTAAGAGCACCTTGATCGAGTGCGTTTGCGGCGTAAAGAAAGCGGATGCGGGCGAGATACTCATTTTTGGGAAAAATAACGCCGACCGCAAAGCCCGAAAGGAGATCAAATCTTCCATCGGGTATATGCCGCAAACTTTTCGTTTATTCAACGATCTGACGGTGGCGGAGAATCTCCGCTATCTTTGTGCGGTGTACGGGCTCCCCAAGGAGCGCAGTCTCGACGTGATGAAGACTTGTCATATCGAGAGCGAGGCGAAGGTGCTCGCGGGGGACCTCTCCGGCGGATACCGTCAGCTCCTCTCCATGGCGGGCGCTCTCATCCATTCTCCGAAATTCCTCATTATGGACGAGCCTACCGCCGCGATGGACCCCATCTTCCGCAGAGAGTTCTGGAATATCCTGCGGGATTACAAAAAGGGCGGTGCGACATTCCTCGTCATCACGCACTATTTCGAGGAACTCGTGGAATGTGACAGTTTCGTCTGTTTGGCGGAAGGGAAGGCGGCTTTCAATGGCTCGATTGCCGAGTTCAAGCAGGATGGCATGCTCAATATCGAGCAGATTCTCAACAAATATTCTTTTCTGAGGGAGTAGACGGTGAAGTTTCGGTTCTTGAAAATAATGGGATACGAAGCGAAACGTATCTTCCGCAATAAGGTGATCTTCGTGATGCTCTTGGTCTTCGCCATCGTGATGATCGTTCTTCTTTTCTTCGTGCAGTCCGCCGATATGAATTACGTCGCGGCGGTCTATAACGAGAGTTTAAGCGAAGAGCAGGCGCAGGAAATGGTCACCGTCATTGAAGAGGGTATCGGCGCTCGCGTCGTCTTCGTCGATTCGGACGAAGCCGGCATGGACATGGCGAAACGGGCGCAAGCGGTCTTCTATATACGGCTCGAGAAGGGCGCGAAGGAGAAAGACCCACCCCACGCCACGCTGTATTATGACGCCGCCAATCGAATGAACTGGGCGCTCGCCCGAGACCTCAAGGACGACAGGACCAAGATCGCATACGACGAAGTTTTGGAATACCTCAAGAGTTGGGGCATCAAACTGAATACCGCCTATTTCGAGACGGTGCAGATCGAGCCGCTCACCAAGAAATACACCCTCTTGCAGATGCCTTTCGCCGAGGAGATCGCTGCGTGCGTTTGTCTGATCTTGATGCTCGGCATCGCGTATTCTTTCGCGCGTGACCGCGAGACCAATGTCAGCAAGAACGTCGCTTATATCCCCATCGGACATCACACCTATTTCATGTCCAAACTCATCCCGTATTTCATCCTCGGGATGCTGGAGATGCTCATCCTCTGTGTGATCGGCTCGAATCTCATGAAGATAGGATTCGAGACCAATCTATTCTTGGTGTGGATCATTTCGGGCGTCTTCGTGTCGGCGGTATTGTCCCTCGGGCTCCTATTCAGCACGATGCGCAGTCAGATATCCACCGTGTTTCTCGGGATGATGTCGATGTTGTTGCCCCTTTTCGTGGATATGCTCGTCGTAACGGCGGCATTGCCGACTTTCGTCCGCGTGCTCTTGTGCTGTCTGCCCGTGACGCCGTTCCTCGCGCTGTTCAACGGAATGGTGTATAACGGGGTGATATTGTGGCAGTATATTCCGATCCTCGCGGCACAGAGCGTGGGTTATTATTTCGCCGCTCTCCTTATTGTGAAACGCGGTGAGCGTGTATAGCGGCGTGCGCGTATAGCGCGGCGCATAGCGAGCGCGTATAAGGGCGCATCTGCGTCGTTTCTGCCTGCGCCTTGACGAAATCACGTACAAGGAGTACGCTCATTCGCGCAAGGCTTGTCGAGCCTAGCATCTGCAACCCTTCTCCGCGCTCGCTTTGGTTTTATCAAAAACTGATATCGTAGTGATTCGTTTTTTACCATTTTTCACGTTCGATTCGGTTATATTTGGGAAGGTGGAGACTGTTTTTAAGCGCCCCCTCCGCGCTCGCTTTGGTTTTATCAAAAACTGATATCGTAGTGATTCGTTTATTGTTCCCCTTCGCGCTCGCGCCTGTCCGTCCGTGCGGAGCGTCGGAGCTTTTTTTGCGCCCAATACCACCCTCAAAATGCCCGAAACATCGTCCCGCCCACACCGGCGGAGAAGCACGCAGAAACGAGCACATATATAAAACAAAAAGACAACGCAGAGTGGTCGCAGATACGAGGCTCGACAATAAGGATCCAAAGACAGCGGAGAAGAGTTGTAGAGACGAGGCTCACTATCGATCCAAAGATAGCGGAGAAGCACGCAGAACCGAGCACTCACAAAAAAACAAAAAGACAACGCAGAGTGGTTGCAGATACGAGGCTCGACAATGGGCGGTGAATGAGCGTACTGATCGTACGTGATTTCGCCGCCCTGCAGTCAGAAACAAAGTAGATGTGCCGCTATGCGTTGTCTTTTAAGTGCAACAGGACTACGCCCTGCTTCGCCCCGCACACGGGGCAGATCTCAAAGGCTTCTTTCTCCGTCCATTCATACCCGCACCCGCCGCACTTCCACTTGATAGGCTTATCCTTCTTATAGAGAGTGCCGTCCTTCATTTGATTATAAAGGTCGGTGAAGAGCATTTTGTGGCAGGTCTCTATGCCGATAAGGTTCCTAAAAAGCCCCGCGATGTCACTAAAGCCTTCCTTTTCCGCCGTCTTTTGGTACTCCGGGTAGATGATATCCGCTTCATTCCCTTCGTCCTCTGCGGCGAGGCGCAGGTTCTCTATAAGATCCCATTTCTCCTTGAAGGGATAGCCGGATGAGATGTCCACGTTGGCGATGACCTTATCGCTGGCGCTTTGCAGGTAGGTGTAGCACATTCTCGCGTGGTTAAATTCGTTGTAGACCACCTTGTCTATGACTTCCGCAAGGGCGGTATAGCCCTGCTGACGGGCGCCGTATTCGATAAATTCATAGCGCGTCCGCGCCATACATTCTCCCGCAAAGGTCTTGGCAAGGTTCAGATAGGTTTTGCTTTCGATAAGTTTCATAGTTCCCCCTTTATGATAAAAGTATCGTTAAAGATTATGGGAGAAACATGGGCGTTTTATACGGGGGAATATGGGTCAAGCGGAAGGCGTCGCTTTACAGATAATGGATCAGTATCTTTCTCTTCCGAGCAAATAGTCCACCGAAACGGAGAAGATATCCGCAAGGGTGATAAGCATATCAAAGTCACATTCCCTCTTCCCATTTTCCCAATAGGATATAAGGCGTTCCGATACGTTGATCCTCTTTGCAAGATTCGCGCGAGAGAGATTTGCTTCCGTGCGCAGTTCTTTCAGTCTTTCGGCGAATAGATTCATATTTATACTTTAGAACATATAGTTCTGCTTCTGCCTTGACTTGGAACAAAATGTTCCGTATAATATACATATATTCTCGTTTGGGAGGAAATTGTGTATGAAAAAGAGTTTTATCGGCGTATTTATTGTTTGTTTTGCGATTTTAACACTTTTTGCTTTTTCTGCGTGCGGATCGCTCGGCACGAATGGGACGAATGGACAGATCGCGGACGGTACGTACGCTGATCTTAATACCCCAACCCCTGATGATTACTTTAGCTTTAATCTTTTGGACGACGATACTTACGAGGTGGTTGCTCAAAGGCAAGA
Organism: Clostridia bacterium; assembly: GCA_017455385.1. Classification (GTDB taxonomy): domain Bacteria; phylum Bacillota; class Clostridia; order Christensenellales; family CAG-1252; genus CAG-1252. Next base: position 867 of record JAFTBD010000046.1, on the reverse strand, counting down.
TATGCCGAGGAATCTTGTGATACCCTCTACGTATAATGGAAAAAAGGTGACGAGAATCGCAGATAAGTTCGGCTATATACAAGAGGTCTTTTCGATTGGTCGCTCAGTCGAGAGCATTGTGATACCGGACAGCGTGACGAGCATCGGGGATGATGCGTTCCACGGTTGTAGCGGTTTGACCTCTGTTACGATCCCGGACAGTGTGACGAGCATTGGGGAGAGAGCTTTCCTGGGTTGTACCGCCTTGACTTCGGTGACGATCGGAAGCGGCGTGACGAGCATCGGGGATTCTGCGTTCTCCCGTTGCAGCGGCTTGACCTCTGTTACGACCCCGGACAGTGTGACGAGTATTGGAAATGCTTCGTTCTACGAATGCACCGGTTTGACCTCGATCACGATCGGGAGCGGCGTGACGAGCATCGGGCATAATGCGTTCTACGGCTGCAGCGGCTTGACCTCTGTAACGATCCCGGATAGCGTGACGAGTATAGGAAATTATGCGTTCCGCGGTTGCAGTGGCTTGACCTCTGTTACGATCCAGTACAGTGCGACGAGCATCGGGGATGATGCGTTTTATCAATGCAGCGGCTTGACTTCGATTACGATCGGAAGCGGCGTGACGAGCATCGGGACTGAGGCGTTCTACGAATGTACCGGCTTGACCTCGGTGACGATCCCGGACAGTGTGACGAGCATTGGGAATAAAGCTTTCCTGGGTTGTACCGCCTTGACTTCGGTGACGATCGGAAGCGGCGTGACGAGCATCGGGGATTCTGCGTTCCGCGGTTGCAGCAGCTTGACCTCTGTTACGACCCCGGACAGTGTGACGAGTATTGGGAATGCTTCGTTCTACGAATGCACCGGTTT
>JAFTBD010000045.1 GCA_017455385.1 Clostridia bacterium | reverse complement strand
GAGAGTGGAGAGTGGAGTTGCGGCGACGCTGCTCGAGAATTCACGACCGCATCTGCCGTCAATTCACGCACGAAGTGCAATTCACTGCGTAAGCAAGTTCACTTTTCTATCATGATCTTTCGGAATGCCGCGATCTCTTCCGCCGTGACGCCCATATTGAGGAGATAATTCACCGTCTTTTCTTGCAATGTTTCTCCCGGGAAGAGGGAGATGAAGAGGGCAAAGCCGCTGACGTTCAGCACGTTGCGGTCGCCGCCGATATTGCCGAAATTCGAGAAGAGATAATCGCGGTCGATGTCGATGAGCTCCACGCCGAGAACGGATAGCATCAGGAAAGCGGTGAAGCCCGTGCGGTCTGTGCCGATGGAGCAATGGAAATAGAGGGGATAACTGCGCTTATCCGCCAGTAGGGCGAAGAAAGCGCGTATCGATGGGTAATTCGCCGTCAGCATATCATTGGAGGCGGTCATCGGGAGATTGTGATAGGAGACTCCTTCACCGAGCACGCTCGCGGTCAGAGAGCCGATCTCGTTATCGTCTGCACGGCGCAAATCCACTTCCGTCTTGATGCCGAGTGTTTCTTTCATCGTGCGGATCCCTTCTTCCGTGATCTTCGGGGTAGGGGTGTCCGTATGGTTTTGGTTCAGCCTGCCGCCGCGATAGAGAAGCCCTTGGCGCACTCGCCCTTCGGGAACGGAGCGACCGCCGAGATCGCGTACGTTTGTGACACCGTCCACGTAGAGATTACGCGGAGCGGCGTCCTCGGTGGCGAATGCGGCTATCTCGCCGTAAGATCCGTCCGTGAGCTTCGTCCAATAATAGTAGACGGTGCCTATCTCGAGATTATAGATCTCGGCTTTTCCGTCCGTTACGGGGTAGGTCGTCACGGCATCGAAAGAGAAATTTTTCGACAATTCGACTTTCTCGATATCATCGGATATTTCCGTAAAGTCCAGCGTAACGGGCAGAGGACGACTCTTTTCCGCCGTGCCGTCCGCATAGACTTTGATATTCATCGCATTATCGTTCAAATATCCTTTCTGGAGTTCGGTATGGATCGAGTAGGTCGCCGTCGGCTCGGGAGGAGTGGGCGCTGACACTTCGCCGCATCCGACGAAAAGGAAAATGACGGCGAGCAGCCCGCTGATGATGAGATAAAACCTCTTTCTTTGTCCCCTTAAAACGTTCATTTTCGACCCCTTTTTTGTCATTATATACGGTTTACGTTTTTTTTGCAAGGAAGGTCGCGGCATTTCTTCCTCAAACTCATTGCATTATGATGAAATCCTTGACTTCCGCGCACGCCCGCGATAAAATAAAACGCGACGCAGAGGGCGCGTCTATGGGCGCCCGTCGCGCAAAAGGACGCCGATGAAGAAAGAATTTTCCGATTGCTATGATTTAGTGGTGTATCAGATCTATCCGAGGAGTTTTCTGGACTCGAACGGGGACGGGATCGGTGACCTTTCCGGTATTATTTCCAAATTGGACTACATTAGGTCCATCGGCGCGAATGCCATTTGGCTGTGTCCGATCTTCAAGAGTCCTCAATGCGACAACGGTTATGACATCTCGGATTATCGCGACATCGATCCCATTTACGGTACGATGACGGACTTCGAGCGCCTTCTCGCCGCCGCCCATTCAAAAGGGATCAAGGTCATTATGGACTTCGTGGCGAATCATACCTCGTCGGAACACGAATGGTTCAAGAGGGCGCGTACGTCACGCGAGGATCCTTATCACGACTATTATTATTGGGCGGATGAGCCCCTCACCGATTGGCGTGCGGAATTCGGCGGCAGCACGTGGGAATATAATGAGCCTACGGGGGAATATTATCTGCATTCTTTCGCCGTCGGTCAGCCCGACGTCAATTGGACGAATCCCAAGGTGCGCGAGGAATATAAAGCCATCGTGGACTTCTGGGTGGCGAAAGGGGTGGACGGATTCCGCTGTGACGTCCTCGACCATATCTCGAAAGATTTCGCGAAAGGGCTGAGGCGGAATGGTCCCCATTTGCACGAATACATCCGCGAGGTCTTCGGGCGCGACCACCTAACGAATATCTATACGGTGGGCGAAGCGGAAACGACGGAGGAGAGCATCCTCGCCACCTGCGGACAGGACAGACGGGAACTCAAGAGCGTATTCCAGTTTTCCCATCTCGCCGTCGGCAGGAAAGGGCGTTACACCCCCGTGCCGCATAAGATGGACGAGGTGAAAGATATCCTCGTCGAATGGCAACGTTTCACCGCCGCGCACGACCTTTTATACATCCTTCTCACCGACAATCACGACAGACCCTGGTTCAATTCCCGCATGGGAGACGACCGCGCGCTCCGATATGAGAGCGCGACCTGCGTTGCCACGATGGTGTATCTGCTGAAAGGTATTCCCTTTATTTACCAAGGGCAGGAGATCGGCTGTGCCAATTCGCATTTTACGGATATCTCGGCGTTTAACGACGTGGAATGTCTCGGCTACTACGCGGAGCAGAAAGGACGCATTCCCGACGACGAACTCCTTGCCGAGATCAATTTCGGCAGTCGTGACAACAGCCGCCGCCCCTTCGCTTGGGACGGTACGGCTTCGCATGGGTTCTCGACCGCCGCGCCTTGGCTTCCCTATGCGTCGAGGAGCGGGGAGATCAATCTCGCGGACGATCTCAATAGAGAGAAGTCGGTGTTCCGCTATTACGAAGCGCTTTTTGCGTTGCGCGGAGCGCGGCACGTTTTGCGCCACGGGGAATGGACGCAGGTATTGCCCGAGAGGGAGAATTGTTTCGTATTTTTGAGAGAAGAGGGCAAGGAGCGCATCCTCGTCGTGTGCAATTGCGAGAAAGCGCAAACTTTGACGGAGCTTCCCAAAGGGAAACTTCTGTTATCCAATCATAAACGAACCGCGGGCGCGAACGGAGAATACGCTCCCTACGAGTGTGCCGTATACGACCTGACCGAATAAAAGGAGACCAATATGTTGTACGAGAAGAACAAAGAAAAAAGACTGTCCGAAGATCTATTCCGCGAGCCGACGAGTGAGTATCGCGGCGCGCCGTTTTGGTCTTGGAATGATGAACTGGACGAGGCTGAATGCGTCCGTCAGGCGCATATCTTCCGCGAGATGGGTTTCGGAGGTTATCATATGCACCCCCGTGCGGGACTGGCGACTCCCTATCTCGGCGAGAAATTCAATTCCTGCGTGCGCGCTTGTGTCGATGATGCGAAAAAGACGGGGATGCTCGCTTGGCTGTACGACGAGGATCGCTATCCCTCGGGTTTCGCGGGCGGCTACGTGACGAAGGACGGCAGATTCCGTAGAAGAGGTCTTGTCTTCACGAGAGAGAAGATGGAAGAAAACGCGACCTACGCTGAGGGCAGACAGACGAGCGGAGCGAAGCTCCTCGCCACCTATGCTGTGCGCCTTCGCTGCGGGAAATGCCTCGGGTATAAGCGTCTCGCGGCGGGAGAAAAGGGAAATGGCAAGATCTTCTACGCTTATCTCGTCGTGGATGAGCCGACCGACCAATTCAACGGCGCCGGCTATGTGGACGCGCTGAATAAAGAGGCGTTGGATCTTTTCGCGGAATACACCTACGGCACCTATCAAAAGACGGTCGGCGATGAATTCGGGAAGACCGTCCCCGCCATCTTCACCGACGAACCCCAGATGAAATTCGTCTCGCCCTTCAAGCATCCTTGCTGCCGGAAAAAGGCGGTGCTTCCGTGGACGGACGACTTTGTCGATGGCTATAAAGCGACCTACGGCACCGACGTCTTGGACGTTTTGCCCGAGCTTTTCTTCGACGTGGATACGCCTACGGTCTATCGTACTCGCTATACTTATCACACCTATCGGACGGCGCGCTTCGCCGAGGCTTTCAATGATAACCTCGGGGCGCAGGCTGAGAAATACGGCATCGCCCTTACGGGGCATATGATGGAAGAGCCCACCCTCGAGACGCAGAGCAAGGCGGTGGGCGAGTGTATGCGTCAATACAAAAATTACGGCATCCCCGGCATCGATATGCTGTGCGGCAGACACGAATACACCACCGCCAAACAGGCGGAGTCTGTCGTTAGGCAGGAAGGGAAAGAGGGGATGATGTGCGAGCTGTACGGCGTCTCCCGCTGGGTGGCGGAGTTCGCTAAGTTCAAAGAGGAGGGCGACTGGCTCGCTTGCCTCGGCGTGACCGTTCGCGTGCCGCATCTTTCTTACTACAGCATGCGCGGCGAAGCGAAGCGCGACTATCCGCCTTCCATTTTCTATCAGGCGCCTTGGTACTTGAAGTTCAAGAAGATCGAGGATCATTTCGCGCGCTTGAATACCGTTCTGACCCGCGGCAAAGCGCTGAATGACGTCGCGGTCATCCATCCCATCGAGAGCTATTTCCTCTATCTTGCGGCGGGCAAGACATCCAAAGAGATGGGGAAATATTTGAATAAGAGATTTCTGGATCTCGCCGATTGGCTCCTTTTCGACGGATACGACTTCGACTATATCTCCGAGTCGCTCCTGCCCTTGCAGAGACAGGACACCCCGTTCTCGGTCGGAGAATGCAAGTATAAGACCATCATCGTGCCCGACCTCGTCACGATGCGCCGCTCGACCCTCGACTATCTCATCTCGTTCCGTATGGCGGGCGGGAAGGTCCTATTCCTCGGCACGGCGCCCACGATGCTCGACGGGATGCCGTCGGACGAAGTCGCCCTTTTTGCGGAAGGATGCGAGGTGGTCCCCTTCGAGCAATGGAAGGTGCTGGACGCTCTCGAAGATTGCCGCTACGTCAAGGTGGAGTCGGAGAAGAGAGAGGAAGAATACCTCACCACCCTTCGTGAAGACGACGGCGGCAGATGGCTCTTCGTCACCGCGCCCCGCAGAAACTTCCCTTATCCCCATTCCGTCCCCGTCACGAATGAGAAAGAAGTCGTGCGGGACACCGTCCGTATCGGCGTGAAAGGGGAGTGGAAAGTGACGAGATACGACACCTTGACCGGAGAGATCGAGCCCATGTCCGCGTTGACGAAAGACGGCGTCACCTACGTGGATGCCTCGATGTATAATAACGACAGTCTGCTTCTTCGTTACGAGGCGGGGGAGAATGAAGGAAAGACCTTCCTCGGGAATGAGAGAGGCACCCTCCGCACCGTTACATTAGCGGGCGGCGTTCCTTACAGCTTGGACGAACCAAATGCCCTTTTATTGGATAAAGCTGCTTGGTCGGTCGGGTCGGGTTTCAATGCGCGTTGTGACGTCGATCTCGCGGATATCAAGATGAGACGCGTGCTCGGCTTGGCTCGGCACCGTAATGACCTTCAACCTTGGCTGAGAGAAGGGGGCGCGACCATTCGGGTGACCCTTCGCTTCGAGGTGAAGAGCACGATCGATACTTCCGCGAAGTTTGCCTGCGAATACAATGACTTCACCCTCACGGTCAACGGAGAGAAAGCGACTGTGCCGACGGACGGCTACTAT
>JAFTBD010000044.1 GCA_017455385.1 Clostridia bacterium | reverse complement strand
TGTCGGCAACCTTTTCGCTTATGGCAAGAAATACCGTTTCGCCTTCCTCGCCGTCTTCCTCCTCTCCGTGGTGGCGGCAGTCCTCGCCATCCTCGGTCCGAATCTCGTGAAAAAAGTCACGAACGCCATCTTGGACGGGGTGCGCTCGCCCGCGGGCATCGATATCACCGAAACGGTGAAGCTATGCGTCATCCTCACCGTGATGTACGGCTCCGCCCTCGTCTTCGGCTACGTCCAAGGCTTCATCATGGCGACGGTCACCCAACGCATCAGCAAGGGACTCCGCACCGACATCAGCCACAAGATCGATCGTATGCCGCTTAGGTATTTCGACACCACCAGCTACGGCGACACCCTCTCCCGCGTCACCAACGACGTGGACCTCATCGAGATCACGATGAACCGCAGCGTGGGGAACCTTCTCGGTTCCGTCACGCAGTTCCTCGGCTCGGTCGTGATGATGTTCCTCACGAATTACATCCTCGCTTTCGCGGCGATCGTCACCTCTCTCGTCGGCTTCTTCGCGATGGGGATCATCGTGAAAAAGTCGCAGAAATTTTTCCTGCGTCAGCAGCAGGAGCTCGGCGCCATCAACGGCAAGATCGAGGAGACCTTCAGCGCGCATAATATCGTGAAAGCATACGGCGCGGAAGAGAAGGAGAAGAGGGCGTTCGATAAGATCAATGCCCGCCTGCGCGGGGCGTCTTGGAAGGCGCAGTTCCTCTCCGGTTTGATGATGCCCTTTATGGCGTTCGTCGGTGACCTCGGCTTCGTGGTGGTCGCGGTGCTCGGCGGTGCGATGGCGGTGAAAGGCACTGTCTCTTTCGGCGTGGTCATCGCTTTCATTATGTACGTGCACCTCTTCACCGAGCCTCTGACACAGCTCGCGAATTCCGTTTCTTCTCTCCAGTCAGCGGCGGCGGCGAGCGAGAGAGTCTTCGACTTCTTGGAGAATGAGGAATTGGACGATGAGAGCGGCAAGACCGCTTACCTCCCGACCGCGGAAGGACACGTCGTATTCGAGAATGTGCATTTCGGCTATGATAAGTCGAGAGAGATCATCCACGGCTTCTCCGCGGACGTGCTCCCGGGACAGAAGGTCGCCATCGTCGGACCTACGGGCGCGGGCAAGACCACCGTCGTGAACCTCTTGATGCGTTTCTACGAGCCGGACAGCGGCAAGATCTATGTGGACGGCGTGGATATTTCCACCCTGACGAGGGAGAACGTCCGAGACCTCTTCGGTATGGTGCTCCAAGACACCTGGCTCTTCCACGGCACGATACGGGAGAATATCGCCTACGGGAAGAAAGATGCCACGGACGAGGAGGTCGCCAAAGCGGCGCAGGCGGTGGGGCTCCATCACTACATCACCACACTTCCCAAGGGCTATGACACCGTCCTCGACGGCAACGTCAGCCTGTCCGTCGGGCAGAAGCAGCTGATGACCATCGCGCGCGCCATCGTGGAGAATGCGCCTCTCCTCATCCTCGACGAGGCGACGAGCAGTGTCGATACCCGTACTGAGCTTTTGATCCAACGGGCGATGGATGCCCTCACCGCGGAGCGCACCTCTTTCGTCATCGCGCATCGTCTCTCCACCATTAAAAATGCTGACCTTATCCTCGTTCTCAAAGACGGCTCCATCGTGGAACAAGGCACCCACGCCGAGCTTCTTGCCCGCGGCGGCGCCTATGCGGAGCTATATAATTCTCAGTTCAATTGATCGTAAATAAGCGTCGGCGGCTCCTTTCGGCGCTATTATCTTTGTCGAAATTTGCGTCACGTTCGGTGGCGCATTTTTTTTGTTTCCGTGCCGAGCGAGTGTTCTGATATGTACGTATGCACGTATGCGCATATCTTCTTATGAGAGATACATTTCTCGTATTCATTTTCGCCTATATATGACGCTGCGTCGCCGAGATAATAAAAAAGAGACGCCGACAGGGTCTCTTTGGGGTTCGTATTTTCTGTGCGCGTCAGCTAAGTCAACAGACCTTCGATGGTCTCGTCAAATAATTCGCAGAGCTTAAAAAGCATGCTAAAGTTCGGCTCGCAAACGCCTTGTTCCCAAGCGCTGATCGTTCGTTGATCCACGCCGACCATCTTAGCCAGTTCGCTTTGCGTCCAGTTTTTGTCCCGCCTGAGTATCCGCAAATTTTCCTTGAATTTTATCTCATACATAGTTGCATTTTACCAATAAATTTAGTGTAAAGTATTGACGTACCAAAAAATTTGGTATACACTGAAAACGTATTTCCCTGCCGAAGCGCACGCTGCGGGGCGGGAAAACCCCTGTACTGCCTTTCGTAAATTCGATCGCACTTTTTAATAGGGATGCGGATCGGCAATTCGCTTTCCCCGGGCGCGCTCGTTTTTTTGCAAGGCGCATTTCTTTTCGTGTGGTTTTTGTAACAAAAATAGATATCAAAGGAGATAAATGATGAAAAAGTTTTGGTTGTTGTTGATCGTAGCGGTCCTTATGCTTTCCGCTATGTGTTGTTTGGCAGCCTGTTCCAAGGCGGGTAAGGACGGTGCGGACGGGCATTCCCCCGTCGTCAGCATCGTAGACGGCTATTGGATGGTGGACGGCGTCTCTACGGGTGTAAAGGCAGTCGGCACGGACGGCGTTACGCCCACCGTGGAGATCGTTGACGGCAGGTGGGTCATCAACGGACAGGATACCGGCGTGAAAGCCGTAGCCTTGGACGGCGTCACCCCCACTATCGCCGTGAACGACGAGGGCTACTGGGTCATCAACGGGGAGGTCACGGAGCTTAAAGTGCAAGGCGAGGATGGTCGCACCCCCGCCATCTCGGTAAATGAGCACGGTTACTGGGTGATAGACGGGGTACCGACCGAAGTATCGGCGCGCGGTTCGGACGGTGTTACCCCCACCGTAGAGATCGTAGAGGGCAATTGGGTCATCAACGGGCAGGATAGCGGCATAAAAGCCGTGGGCACGGACGGCTCTACGCCCACCGTATCCATCAACGACAACGGTTATTGGGTGATAAACGGCGAAGTAACCGCCGTCAACGCGATCGGTGAGGACGGTCACGCGCCCACCGTTTCGGTGAATGAAGAGGGTTACTGGGCGATAGACGGCGTTTCTACGGGCGTATCGGCACGCGGCACGGACGGTGTCACTCCCACTGTGGAGATCGTGGAGGGCAACTGGGTCATCAATGGGCAGGATAGTGGCGTAAAAGCCGCGGGCACCGACGGGTACACCCCCCTCGTATCTATCAATGACGGTGGTTACTGGGTGATAAACGGCGTGACGACGGATATTTTAGCGCGTGGCACGAACGGCATCACGCCCACCATCTCCGTAAACGCGGACGGGTATTGGGTCATCAACGGCGAGGAGACCGAGCTGACCGCCATCGGTAAAAACGGTGAGTCCCCCGCACTGACCATCGAAGACGGGTATTGGACCATTAACGGCAATAAGACCGATACCCTCGCGCGCGGCACGGCGGGGAAAAGCATCTATGAAACGTATCAAGACGTTTTCGGCTACGAAGGCACCATCGAGGAATGGCTGACCGACGTATTGAACGGCACGTTGGACGTATCCACGCCGCGGACGGTCACCTACGACTATGCGGGGCTGACGGGCGACGCCCTCAAGCAGAATGACTTCGTGCAGGACGGCAGAACGTTGACCCTTCCCGTTCCCGAGCGCACCGGCTATATCTTCCTCGGTTGGTATAAAGGAGAGGGCGAGACGGCGGGCAAATGGACGAACGTCTTGCCCGTCAGCGAGGATATGACCCTCACCGCCCGTTGGCAGAAACAGACCTTTACCGTGCGCTATCTCGATCAGGGCGGGGAATGCATCTCCGAGCAGTATATTGAATACGGCGAGGACGCCCTTCCGCCCGCCGCGCCGTATGTGGCGAACCATACTTTCGATCATTGGGACGATAGCGGCGTGAACGTTACTTCCGACCTTACGGTTTCTCCCGTCTATTATCCGGATCGTTACACCGTCACGTATGATACCGACGGCGGCAGCTCTGTCGCCCCCGTATCCTATCTCTATAACGAGACGCCCGTGCGCCCCACCGCGCCCACCAAGAGCGGGAAATACTTTGAGAAATGGGTGTATGCGGAGAGCGGAGATACCTATGCGTTTAATGCGCCCTTGGCTGTGGATACCACCCTGAAAGCGGTATGGTTGGATAGTATTTTGATCCATAACGCGGAGGAGCTATCGGCGATCAGGTCAAATGCCAATGCAAAATACTGTTTGGCAAACGATATAGACCTGGAGGGCGCGGAGTGGTCTCCCATCTCCACCTTTGGCGGCACGTTGGACGGACAGGGATACACGATCTCCGACTTTAAGTTGACCGCATCCAATACGAGCTTGGCGTTTATCCAAACGAATAACGGAACGATCAAGGATCTTATCATCACGGACGTTACGGTAAATCAGACCAAGACGTCTTCCAAAACGGCGGTTTTGGCGGTTACAAATAGCGGCACCATCTCGGGCGTCACCGTCCGCGATGCGGTCGTTAATTATTCCACGGAGTCCAAAACGTCGGACGATACGATCGGCGGATTGGTGTCCGTCAATAAGTCGGGTGCAACCATCGTCGGTTGTGATTTTGCAGGGAGATTCAGCATTAAGAATTCTTGGACGACCGGAAGGCAAACGGAAACACAAAAGTTATACGCAGGCGGACTCATCGGCACCAATGCCGGTACGATCAAGGATACGGTGGTCTCGACGTATGCCAGGCTCAGCTTTACAGGTACATGTAGCACCTCTTACAGTAATAATGGTTATTATTGGTTTGGAGGTGTTTGCGGGTATAATTCTTCGAAAATAGAACGGACTGATGTCGACCTTGATATAGAATTCTCCATATCGAGTACGTATTATGCTTATTACGATAATTATCATTATTTCTATGACTATTCCTACATCGGTGGTATCGCGGGTGAATCCTCCGGAACGGTCTCAAAGGTGCGTTCTTCCGGTAGGATATACAGCAGGATCAAGGGGAATGCCAGTGGTAAAGGCGATAATGACACAGGCGGTATCGTGGGGAATTTGACGGGAGGCTCGCTGAACGTAGCTTATTCTACGGTCAACGTTTCATCCAAACAAGATAACAATCGCGGAGACGTAGGCGGTATCCTAAGTGCGCTTCAGAATAATTGTAACGTGTCCAACGTTTGGTTCAACGGCTCGGTTTCGGGGAATAAGATCAATCACGTCGCCGGTATTTGCGGATATAATAAAGGAACGGTCGATGCTTCCTATATGACGGGGACACTTTCCGCAACGGATGCAGGCGGCAGTAATTCACAGGTAGGACTTTTGATCGGATCGAATAAAACTGCCGGTATCGTCAGGCGATCCTTCTCTCGCTCGGCTACCGACAAGAGTAATGTTGGCGTGAATGAAGGCACAAACAACGAAAACTATAAAATAACCGAATCCAATCGCCTTTCCATCTTAAACGAGGACTATCTTTACGGCGAAAATATGCTCTCAATGACCGCGTGGGGCGTTTGCGAAGGGCTTGCTATCTATCTAAAAGACTTTGCGTGCGAAACGCATGATTTTACAGGTTCGCCCGATTGCGGTAATCGTTATTGTAAGGTCTGCGGATATGCTACGCCCCCCGTGGACGGGCATTCCTTCACGGAGTACGTATATGATAATAACGCCACCTGTACCGCGGATGGCACCGAGACGGCGCATTGTGCCTATGGTTGCGGCACGACGCATACGCGCAACAAAGAGGGCACGGCAACGGGACACAGCTATACAAATTACGCGGACTATGCGGAGGCGACGTGTATCACCCCCGCCACCGAAAAAGCCTACTGTGATCACGGTTGCGGCACTACCGATGTCCGTGCAAAGGAGGGTGAAGAGGCGCTCGGTCACTACTATACGCAGGGCAAGTGTCTGCGTTGCGGCGTACATTCGCCCGCGGTGACGGCGGCATTGGATAGCGGCGACAAGTATTATCACGTGGATCTGGACCGTGACGGGCAGTTCTCTTTGGGCGATTACGTCTATTTCGGCTATTATCCGCAGTCCGTAAAGGCGGCTAACGTGACCCCCGCTTCGGAAGCGGACGGCGACGGATATTATCTGGGTTCGGACGGATACAGGTATGCTCTCATTGAGGAGACGTATTACAGGGTGGAGCCCGTCCGTTGGATCGTGAAAGGGAATAGCGCGGGCGCGGTGACGCTCTTCTCGGAAAAGGTGCTCTTTGCCGCTTTCTATCAGAGCGAGCTCAATGAACTGGACGGCGTGTATTATAATACTACGGTCGGCACACCGGAATACACTTACGCGAATGATTACGAGCACTCCGCCCTTGCTAAGTCCCTCACTGCATTTTCGGACGTTGCATTCGATGCGGATAGCGCGGCGCTGTTGGACGGAACGGTATCCGTGCCGTCAAAAGGAGATCTGATGACGGCGGAGTACGGCTTTGCGACGTCGGATGCCGCAAGCGCCACGCGTACTTTCGGCGTGACGGCGTACGCTGATGCGGCGGGCGGATGTTGGACTCGGACCGCTTATGATGCGGAGCCGTATAACAAGGCGGATGCGGTCACTCTATCCACGGGGGCTATCACTGCGGTGGCAGTCGATGAGGCGCGCGGTGTGTTGCCTATCGTCGTTCTGAATCTCGGCGAATAAGTTGCAAGTATATAAAAAGGCGCTCCGATGCATTTTACCGCGTCGGAGCGCTTATTTTTTATAAGGGAAAGCTCACGTCGCTTATTGCGGCAGGGCGAGCTGTCTTTTCAGGATGGGGATGAGCTTGGTGACGGCGGCGATGATCTCGTCCAAACACTTGCGGTAGACTTCTTCGTCCCCGCCGTAGGGGTCCACGATGTCGCCGCAGCCGGTCAGCTGGTGCAAGGTGAATACTCTCGGCAGTCTGCCGAGACGCATCTTGTGGCGCTCGGTCATACAGATCACGAGGTCGGCGGAGAATATCTCCTCCGTCTTCATCTGCGTTGCCTTATGCTTCTTGATGGGGATATTCTTCTCGGTGAGCGCCTTGCGTGCGTTCTCGGAGATGGGGGCGCCGACATTCGCCACCACGCCGCGGCTCTCCACTTCGATCCCCTTGATCCCTTCTTTTTTTAAGAGATACTCCAACACGCATTCCGCCATCGGCGAACGACAGGTGTTACCGCTGCAAACGAAAATCAATTTCATAATGTAGATCCTCCCGTAGCTTTTCCGATGCGATCCATCGCGGCGAAATAGCCGTATATATCCGACAGATCCTCGATGATAGCCGCGTCGTATTTTTCCGCATCGCGGAGCGCGGCGTAGATGTATCTTTGCGCTTCTTCGGGCGTATTCCCGAGGGATAGAACGTCCGCCGTTCCTCGGAATCCCGCTCCCGTTTCTTCCCGCGCGATAAGGACGGCGCGGAGACCTTTCTCCGCGAGTTCCCGATAGGCAGTCCACAGCCGCTCCCGTTTTACGAGATAGCAAGGGACACGCGGGGAATAGTGTTTGTATTTCATGCCGGGCGCCAAGGCTTCCGTTACCTTGCCGGCATAGTTTCTGGCGTTGCCGAGCACCGCCGCGATCTGCTCCTTGGTGATGGCGCCGGGACGGAGCACGGTGGGACAGTCACCCGTCAGATCCACGATGGTGCTCTCGATGCCGACTTCCGAGTCTCCGCCGTCGAGGATCAGGGGGATGGCTCCGTTGAGGTCGTCATAGACGTGCGCCGAGGTGGTGGGGGAGACGTGCTTGCTGACGTTTGCGCTGGGCGCGGCGATCGGGAGCCCGCATTCTTTCAAGAGAGCCCTCGCCACGGGGTGGGAGGGGAATCGGAGCGCCACGGTGTCCCTGCCTCCCGTCGTTTCGTCGGGGATACAGGGCTTTTTCTTGAATATCATTGTCAAGGGTCCGGGGCAGAAAGCGTCGTAGAGCGCCTTGCCTTCCGCGGTGACGTAGGCGTATTCCCCCGCCTGCGACCAGTCCCATAAGTGCACGATGAGAGGATTGTCGGAAGGGCGACCTTTCACGGCGTAGATGTGCCTTGCGGCGTCCTTGTCGAGTGCATTGCCGCCGAGCCCATAGACCGTCTCGGTGGGGAATGCCACGAGCTCGCCCGCTCGGAGGAGCTCCGCCGCGCGGCGGATATCGCTTGCCGCTTTTCCTATCATCGTCTGCATAGATCGCGCTATCCTTCCCGAATTCTCCTTATAATACCCTATTATACCACGGATTTTCCGTTTCGTGAAGATATTTCCCCGAGGAAGTTCAATAAATATATCTTTACAAAATAAAAAAAATATAGTATAATCTATAATAATGATTTTGCCGCGCTTCGACGCGAAAAGAGGAGTAAGTATGGCTGCATTGAATGATTTTTTCACGAAGATCGCCGAGAAGTTACATCTTCCCCAGTTCTTCCTTGGGAACACCCTTCTCATCAATAATACCTTCTGGGTGGCATTGGGTCTCGTTCTTTTGATCGTGCTCATTCTCGTGATCGTGCTCGTTCCGAGCAAGAAGAAAAAGGCGAAGTCTTCCGCGCAAAACGAGCAAACCGCGCCGACCGAGGCTCCCGTCCTGCAGCCCGCTCTCGCCGATGAGAAGCCGGTGAAAGCTCCCGTGGAAGAAGCGCCCGCGGAGGATGTTCCCGCAGAGACCCCTGCCGAGGCGTCTATCGAGGAAGTCCTTCCCGATGATGATGATTTCTCCATCGAAGAGCCTGCTGGCGAGACGCCCGTAGAGGAGACCCATGTCGAGGAAGCTCCCGTTGCGCCCGCGCCCATCGAAGAGACTCCGGTCGAAGAAGTGATCGAGGAAGCTCCCGTTGAAGCGGCTCCGGCAGAAGAAATTCCCGCAGAAGAGATCCCCGTTGCCGATGAGGCGCCCGTAGAAGATGAGGCTCCCGTCGAGGAAGCTGAGACCCTGCCCGAGGCTTCGGCTGAGGAAGCAGTCGTCGAACAGAAGACCCCCGGCAAATACGAGATCATTTTCGAGGGCGGACAGTATTATTTCCTGCTCAAGGCGAATAACGCACAGCTCTTGCTTCGCAGCCCCGGATTCTCTTCGGAGAGAGGCGCATTGAACGGTATCGAGACCTTCAAGAGAGTGGTCGAGGCAGGCGAGTTCAAGGTGGTCGGCGACAAGAACGGCAATTTCCGTTTCACCCTCCGCGCGCCGCGTTCCTCGTCGATCTATTACGGTGAGACTTATCGTTCCCGTCAGAGTGCGGAGAGCGCCGCCCAGTCCGTGAAGAGATTCGCCGCGACGAAGACCGTGCGCAGAGTATCCCTTGCGGATGCAGGCATCGAGGCGCAGGAGAAGAGCTATGCTTTCACGATGCCCGAGATGCAGGAGTCGGATTATAAAGACGACGGTTGGTTCGATATCGTGGAGAAGAATGGCGATTATTACTTCGTTTTGAAAGCGAATAACGGTCAGGTGCTTCTCGTCAGCCCGCCTTTCAAGACGCCGAAGAGCGCGCAGAGCGGCATCGACACTTTCCGCAAGATCGCGGATAACGGCACCGTCATCATCAGTCAGGATAAGAACGGTAAGTTCCGCTTCGTCCTGCGCGGCGCAGGCAATCGAAGCTATAACGGCGAAGGATACGGGACTCGTCAGAGCGCGGAGAATAGCGCTGTTTCCATGCGTTCCTTCGCGAAGAAAGCATCCGTCAGATATTGATCATAGCGAAATGAGAAAGGACGAGCGGTCGCTCGTCCTTTTTTCGTTTCTTTTGCGTGTTATTTCGTGGTGCGCAGACCTTTCGGGTAATGGTTCTTGATGGTGCCGCCGACGCATTTTCCCCCGCCGAGCGGATATCCGTCGAGGGTCACTGCGACGTAGCCGTCCGCAGCCTGCCGCGCTTCGATCTCCTCT
>JAFTBD010000043.1 GCA_017455385.1 Clostridia bacterium | reverse complement strand
GGGAGAGGAGAGGCTCAGCCCGTCTTTCATCTTCGGATGCGCGAAGAAGGTGGGGTTGAAATCAACGCCGTCCAGACCGAGCTTTTTCGCGAAGTCCACCCAAGGTTTGAAGTATTTGTAGGTATAAGCGTCACGGTCGACGAGTCCCTTGTCGGTCCCTAAGAAAGCGTAACACGCGTGCACGTTGAGACGCTTCTTTCCGGGCATGAGTGACAGCGCTTTCTCGATATCCGCGAGGAGCTCCTCCGGCGTGCGCGCCTTGCCCGGGTAATTGCCCGTGGTCTGAATGCCGCCCGACAGAGAATCCGCGCCGTCGAAGCCGATGACGTCGTCTCCTTGCCAGCAATGCACGGAGATGGGGATCTCTCCAAGCGTGCGGAGTGCCGCTTCCGTGTCCACGCCGCTCTCGGCGTAGATCTCTTTCGCACTTTCGTATCTGTTCATAGTGTGACCTCCTCGATTTCAAAGGTATTTCGTATGATCTTTCTCGCTTCCGCGAGGTCTTTCACGTCGCCGGTGCCGATCATCTGCATCAGGACGTTACCGATGGCGGTGCATTCCGTCGGACCGAGAACGACGGTCTTCCCCGTCTTTTCCGCGGTCAGGCGGTTCAAGAGTTTATTCTGACTTCCTCCGCCGATGATATGCAGTTTGTCGTATCTCGCCCCCGTCATTTCTTCCAGTTCTTCGATCGCTTTTTTATAGGATTCGGCGAGGCTGTTGAATATGCAGTAAGCGATCTCGCCGACGGTGCGCTTGCCGATGACGCTCTCCATCTCGGCGAGCATGCTTTTCGGAGCGAGAAACCTATTGTCATTGACGTCCACCGTGACGTCGATCGGACTCTTTTCCGCGAGAGCGGCGAGCTCCGCGAAAGAGCAACCGTCGCCGAGTTCTTTGCGGACTTGCTGTATCATCCACAGTCCCATGATGTTCTTCTGAAAACGGAAGGTTTGGCGTAGGCTCCCTTCGTTGGAATAGTTATAGTGCCTCGCCTCTTCGCTCGTGACCGCCCCTTCGTTCTCGATGCCGAGCAATGACCACGTCCCCGAGGAAATGTAGGGTGCGCGCTCCGTGATGGGGGCGGCGAGCACCGCGCTCGCGGTGTCGTGCGTGGCGGGCAGGATAACGGTGGCGTTATAGCCGACCGCGTCCGCGATCTCTTTCTTGAATGCGCCCACGACGCTTCCCGGCTGCGAGAGCGTCCCGAAGAGCTTTTCGTTATAGCCGAGCGCGGACAGTATCTCCGCGTCCCAGGTATGCGTCTCTGCGTTCACCATGCCCGTGGAAGTCGCGTTGGTGTATTCCTGCTTCTTCACACCGGTCAGGAGATAATGGAAATAGTCGGGGAGCATCAAGAAGCCGTGCGCTTCGTCCTGCCGCCCCGTCTCTTTGTCGTCGTAGAGTTGATAAATGGTATTGAAAGGTTGAAATTGGATGCCGGTGCGGGCGTAGAGCGCGGGGAAGGGGATGCGTTCGTGCACCTTCTCGGAGGCGATGCCGCCGCGCGCGTCGCGATAGGCGTATACGTCGCCCACTCTCTCGCCTTTTTCGCCCAAGAGGACGTAGTCCACCGCCCAAGTGTCGATGCCGACGTAGTCGGGTGCTTTCCCGATCTCGCCTGCTTTTTTCAGCCCCGCGAGGATCTCTTGGAAGAGTCTGTCCGTGTCCCAGTACAGCCTGCCGTTCACTTCCTTGGCGCCGTTCGGAAAACGATAGATCTCCTCACAATGCAGGATGCCGCCTTTAAGCTCCGCGAGGATGTGTCGTCCCGAGGACGCGCCTATGTCAACGGCGAGGTAACGTTTCATTTTTTCTCGTTCGGGACGATAGCGTCCAGCTTGCAGAGGACCATATAGGAGAAAAGGGAATTTGCCCACGCGAACCAAGGGCGGGTGAAGACGGTGTCGTCGTCCTTGTAAACGGCTTCGTGCATATATCCCGTGCCGCCCGTCGAATGCACGAGCATCGTGACGATCTCACGGATGCGCTGTGCATCGTTTGTCGTCAGGGCTTCGGTGATGAGAGAGAGCGGCCACACGTACCCGTTCGGAGTGTGCGGACTGCCGATGCCTGTTATCGCCTTTCCTTCGAAGAAATAGGGATTTTCCTTGCAGAGGATGAAATCGCGCGTATTGCGATATATCTCTTCGTCGAGGTAAGGATATTCGATATAGGGGAGGGAAAGAAGGTTGGGCAGGTTGGCGTCGTCCATCAGGTTGTAATGCCCGAGCCCGTCCGTCTCCAAAGCATAGATCTTCTTGCCGTTTTTCGTCGTAACGGCGCATTCGTCCAATGCGCGGCGTACGACCTCCGCCAGTTTCTCACAGCGTGCCGCGCGCGCCTCGTCCTTCTTCTTGCGGAAGATAGGCGCCAGCGTGGTGAGGATAGACACGATGAACATATTGCCGGGGAGATAATAGCCGTATTCGCAGCAGTCGTCGCTCGGACGATAGCCGGACCAGACCAGTCCGTTCTCGGCGACGGGATCGCCGTGCCCGACGAACTTCTCCTTCTTCGGCTGATAATCGCTGTCGTGATAGTAGGGAGACTTGGCGGCGTGATGCTGTTCGGTCTCGAAAAGGTCGAGCATAACGTCCACGGCGCGGTCGAAGTCGCCCGTGAAGATGCTGTCGTCCCCCGTCTTGGCGTAATACTTGCCCGCGAGGAAGAAAGGATAGCACAGGGAATCCAGCTCGAATTTCCTCTCCCACACCTCGGGGATGGGGGTGGGCAGGTCGTCGATGTGTCCGTTTCCGTTTGCCGTGCGGTTGAAGGCATTGGCGTAAGGATCCGTCAAAATGAGTTTCAGTTGTTTACGGAAGAGCCCGCGGATGAGTTTCCGCACGCTCTCGCACTTGTCGGCAAAAAAGAGGTACTGGAGCACCTGCGCCGCAGAGTCGCGGAGCCACATCGCGGGGATGTCGCCCGTGAGGAGAAAGACGGTGCCGTCCTCCTCGAAGAAAGCCGTGGTGCGAATGGTGTTGAAGAAACACCTTTCGAACGTCTTGCGGAGGGTGTCGTCCGCGATGGAGTCCAGCACGGGCGCGAGCGCCTGCTCGAGATCTTTGAACTGTGCGAGATTCATCTCGGCGGTGATGGAGCTTATCTTTTCATCTTGACCTTTGGTCGTGTAAGTTGTTTTCATAAATTCTCTTTTTTGTTAAAGTATTATTTCCTTGCGGAACGCACCGTGCGGCGCAATATTATTTGCTCGGAACGGACTCCCGCATTAAAGCGTGGCGTTACTTTTATTCCGAATTCCGCATTCCGAATTACGCATTGGATCAAGTTCCGCATTCCGAATCAATCATATTGTATCACACGCGCGCAGAGGAGACAAGCGGATAATCGCGGGCGCCGTCGAAAATTTTCGATGAGAGACGTCGCATTTTTCGGAACGGGTATTGCAATCCGGCAAACGATATGATATAATCTTTGTAAATGAAATGAAGCGATATATGCGGATTTTCGAAACTATTTTTTATTCAATATGGAGGGTAATATGAATTTAAAGCAATTTGAAGCGGCGGCAAAAGACTTTTTCGATTCCGAAATGAAGAGTTTGCAGGGTATCCAGTATGAGATCAAAGACGGTTCTCTCAATATCACGAATAAGGGGCTTTCTCTGAAAGGGCACGACGATGACATCTATATGAGCATCAGTGTTTCCGAGATGAAAGGGGACATCCCTTATCAGGTCATCATTTCCTTCATTTTCGACAAACTGGATCGCACGTTGGCGAATTACGAGCTCATCAACGAGTTCAATGCCACCGTTCCGTTCTATACCGCGAATATCACCAACAAAGGATTCTTCAAGATCCAATGGCACTTCGTGGTCTTCGATCCGGAGGAGTTCATCCGTTGTTTGAATAGGGCGATCATCAGACTCGTCAATATGGACAGCGATGATCACATCCTGAAGAGGATCACGGCACGTACCGTTTGATCATCCCGTCAACGCACACGCCGCAACGGAGCTCCGTTGCGGCTTTTCTTTTTTTCGGAGCCTTCCGCCGAATGCCTGTCCGCGAATGTCAATCGCGTGCGCGGGCGCGCGTTGCCCTCTTTTTCGTCGTTTTTCGCCTTTGAAAGGTCATTAAGCCGAATTTTTGAAAAAAAACGTGTAAAATATATATAACATTTTTACCCATTCTGTTTACATTTTTCTTTCTTTCGAACGTCCGAATAGAGGGCGTGAAGCACCTCTCTCGGGTCTCTGTCGGCGTTTCCGATCCGCTCATTCTCCCATCGGCAAAGAAAAGCGGGCAAAAACATATTATTATATTATATAAAAGTCATTCCACGCGGCTGTACGCCTCGGTGCGTCAAATAAAGTAAGAAGGGAAAGACGCGTCTTGAAAATTTTTTTGAAAAAATATAAAAAAATGTTGTCATATTTTGTTACCACGTGGTACAATGGGTAACGTGGGGCAGGTATAGCTGTTTCGCTTGTCACACAAATCCGGAATTTTTCTAGGGAGGAAAATCAATGAGAAACACCATAACAAAGCGCATCATCATAGTGGCAATGATCGTATGCTTGATCGTCGTCGCTTGCGCTCTGGCGAGTTGCTCTATCAAGAAGAAAGCTCTTGACAGTGTCAACGCGGAGAGTATCAAGTACGATGGGCAAACGATCACTTGGGATGGGGTGAAAAAAGCCGCATCATACTCGGTCCAAGTCAATGATGACAACTACACGGCCACGGACACCAAGCTCGATGTCGAGGTCACGACGGACGTCACCATCTCCATCCTTGCGAAAGCAGATGAGAACAGCAAGTTCTATCGGGATGCGGAGAGCTCCGCGACTGCCACCTTCACTGCGGTCGGCCCTGTCGAGGTCTCCTTTGACGGGAGCGAATTCGTTTGGACCGAAGCGGAAGGCTACACCGAGTACCTCTGCGAACAGAGCGGCATAGAGACGCTTCTCCGCGTAACGGGCACGGCGCTCGCTCCCGCTCGTTCCGCCGACAGTGCGAATTCCGACAGCAAAGCTTCTCTCCGTGTGAAGCCGTACGTGACGGACGCGCACAGTTTCGCCGTTTGGTCGAATACGAAGTCTGTCACCATCCTTCGCGCGCCCACCAATATCGCGTACAATGCTTATAATGCAGATGACGCGGGCATCGTCCTCAATAACCTCATTACTTGGGATCCCGTTCCCGGCGCCACCAAATACAGAGTGGAGCTCGAAGGGAAGACCGGCGAGGAGAATATCGTGACGGAAGTGAAGGCGAGCGAATTCGTTTTCAGCCCCATCGGCGTCATCGGTTGGGACGAATACGTCTATGGCAATGACGACGCTCGTAAGTCTTTCTGGGTGAAGATCACGGCGATCGGCGATCCTTCGAAGGACATCATGGACTCTCAAACCAAGGAGAAGAACTTCCTGCACGTCGCCGCTCTCGACATCTCCCTTCTCACCACCGATCACGGTGCGTTGAGCTGGGCGAATTACGAAGGCGGTGCGGATAAGTTCGACGTCTACCTTCGCTATACGCAAGGCGGCGTCGAGAAGCAAGAAGTCTATTCGACTTATAAGCCCACCTTCGACGGTCTCGATGCGAATATCAATTACCACGTTCGCATCCTTCCGACTTCCGATGACAAGAACGTCTATTCCGAATGGTCCGTCGAGAGCGACTTCCAGTTCCTTGCGGCGCCTTCGATCAGTATGTCCGCGCCGGATAAGGATGACGTTAAGAAGTCTTCCGTCATCGTGAACGACGTCGCGTTGAATACGAATTACAACGTGAATATTTATAAGAACGCGCCCCGCGGCGAACGCGACAGCGAAACGGTCGGCGATTCGTACAGAGTCAACGCTACGGACGGCACGATGCAGTTGTTCTGGCCGGTCAGCGAGCCGGGCGAGTACTATGTGTACTGCACGGCGGAAGATGCGAGCGGCGTCATCAGACCGTCACGCTATTCCGATCCCATCCGTGTGATCGTCTTGGAGCAGATCACCGCAGTTACCTTCGGCACGAAGGATCTGGACAGCCCCAAGTTCGAGAATAACAAAGAAGTTCGCGGCAGCGAAGTCCTCGCCGCCTTCAACACGCCGGAATACGCCGACAGCGTCGACATCCTTTTGGACGGAACGACTCCCGTAACCTCTACGGATAGCAGCAAAAAGATATACTATTCGGTGGAGAACGGCGTCGCTTACAGAGTCCACTTCACGATGGAGCTCTTGGACGGCGACCTCGTCAACGGCACGTACAGCAGCGTTCAGCTCCGTTCCACCTACAAGAACGCGGGCAAGACGGAAGTCCGCGACGGCTATGACACCGTCATCTTCAATTCGGAGCTCGCGACCGGCTTTGCTCTGAATCAGTTGGAGAAAGTCGGCAACGTGGATTGCACCTCCGACGTCATCACTTGGAATCCCGTCGGCGATGCGATCGGCTACTACTACTCCATCCTTGACGATAAGGATGGGTCGGTGCAGGCGAGCGGATTCGTGTACGGCACGTCCGTTCCCGTGCCGAGCACTCTTCCCTCCGGTACGCATAAGTTCTATGTCGCACCGAAAGGAAACGGAAATATCAAAGTGACCGGTTCTTTCTCTACTCCTTATTATCTCTATAAACTCCCCAAGCCGACGGGTCTCAAGGTGGTCGAGAATTCGATGACTTTGAGCTGGAACGGCGACGTCGCTCCGAAGAAGTTGAATGATTCGTTCACGACGCAAGCTGCCCAATATGCGATCACCATCGGCAACGCTATGGACAGAGTCGATCTGAATACGTTTACCCTCGAGAGCGTGGAATTGCTCCATGAGACGGGCACTCTCGTCACCGTGCGTGCCGTGGCGGCTCAGACCGAGGATCTGCATGGCGCCGCAACGGTGTCGTCCGATTACTCCGATCACATCATTATTTATAAGCTCGCTACGCCGCAAGTTCCGAGCGTTACCGATTCCAATTTCCATTGGAACAAGGTGGAGAATGCCGCGTCGTATTCCCTCTGCTACGGCACCGATACGGTCAATCGCAGCGTGCTCTGCAGGCTCAACGTTTCTCAGTCCGATAACGTCACGCCTCATGTCGACATTATCACCGATCCACAAGCGGAGAATGCCGTAAACGGCGAGGTATTGCTGAGTAGGCTGAAAGAAATTTCGGCAGGCGAAAGTATCCGTTTCTACTTGGTAGCGCACGCGGATGCGGGCACTGCCGACGACAGATCTCCCTTCACGAAGAAGACGGAGAACGGCGTCGACAAGTATTACTTCGAGTCTGATGCGGGCGAAGCTGCGACCATTGCCGTTTTGAAAACGCCCGTTCCGACGACGAACGAAGCCAGCGGCGAGATGGAATGGGACGCCGTCCAAAATGCGCAGAATTACTGCGTGATCGTCAAGCGCATCCCGAAGGGCAGCAACACGCCCACCACCGTCGATACCTACACGATGCGTGCGGAGCTGACGGGGAATTCCTTCACGCCGCTCATCTTCAGCGCTGACGGAGACAAGATCAAGATGGAGCTCTATGCTCTCGGCGATAACGGTCTCACCGCCATTCGCTCCACCAGTGTCTTCTGGGATATCACCCTGAAAGATCACAAGGTTCCCGTGGCGACGGATTTCACCGTAGCCTTCGAGAAGGGCGGCAGCGGTAAAAACACCAATATCCTCGTCGTCACGATGAAAGAGAGCGCTGCCGAGGCGTCCGAAGCACAGATCTACGGCATCAACATCGGCGGCATCGAGAACACGTACTCCGTGGCGGAGCTCACCGCCGGCGCGAAGATCGCACTGACGTCGGGCGGCGACTACAAAGTCTGCATCCGCGCCATCGGCGGCGATATGGTGAAGACGGAGAGCGTTTACGATCCCACGTCCCGTTATCTCGATTCCGAGATGATCCTTTTGGAGAGCGTGTCCGTCATTCGTGACTTCACGACTTACGATGCGCATATGGTGAGGATAGACGGCGCGCTGACCATTGAAGTGGCAGAGATCCCGAATGCGACGCACGTCAAATATTCCGTTACGTACAAGAACAGCAACAAGGAAGAACTCGGTACCTACACGTTGACGGATCAGTCTGTCGCGTACAGCAATGGATTCGCGTATATCACGATGTCCGCCGACGCGATAGCGGCAGGCGCAGTCACCGTGGACGTCACGCTCAACGGTTACCGCGATCCCGCTTCGGATACCATCGTCGATGCACAGAGGCCGCAGGGCTATAGCTTCGGCTTGAAATAAGAGGTGAATGAACTATGAAAAAAATTGTCAGTATTGTTTTGATCGTGTTGTTGCTGGTCGGCGCCGTTTATTTGGCTGCCGCCTGCAGCAGCCTGCTGAAGGATGCTACGCTCACCGTGAAAGACGGCGCCGTCAAAGTGGCGAGCCCCGTCGTGAATGCGGTGTATAAAGCGTTCGTCAACGGCAAAGAGGAAGACGTGGAGGCGGATGCCGAAACGGGTGAATACGAGATCAAGATCCCCGAAGAGTCCGGGGAGAAGCTGGAAGTCTCCGTCGAAGTGTATGATGAATCCGGCAAGCAGATCGGCACCATCACCAAGACTTTCGATTGCCTTGACACGGTCGTCGTCGAGGCGAAAGACGGCATGTATGACTGGACTGCGTCGGATGAAGCGATCAAGAAACTCTATCCCGATGCACAGGTGAAGTATAAAGTCTGGCTCAATGACGAGATCTTCGAGCAAGCCGAAGCTACTTGCACGCCGGATGCCGGCATCAGCACCATTCGCGTCAGACCCTTCCTCGTGGGGAATTCGGATCTTTACAGCAGATACAGCGAGCTGAAGTCCTTCACGATGCTTGCGAAACCGAGCAGTGTCCGCTATGACGGCACCTACCTCTATTGGGCGCCGGTGGACTTCGCGGATATGGTCCCCACCTATAAAGTCAATGTGGCGATCTCCGAGTCCGAGTCTTATGAAGCGACTGTGACCAACGCAAATGCGATGGACCTCGCCGCGGAGTTCGAGGACGTCTTCGCCGACGAAGCGAAAAAGGCGCGTATGTATATCTCCGTGCAGGCGATATCCTCTTCCGAGAAGTATCAAACCAGCGCGGCGTCCGACGCAGAGCTGTTCTCTTATTTGTCGGGCGTTCAGAACATTCGTTTCTCCGGCTCGAAAGTCGTGTGGGAGGCGAATGCCGTTGCCGACGCTTATCGCGTGGAAGTGACGTCGAACGGAAGCATTGAGGAGTATGTCGTCGAGGCAGAGACGTTCGAGGCGGACGAAGATCCTTACTTCGACGTGTCGACCGTGACCTTCGCGCAGACCACCGTCGAGGTCAGAGTCAGACCGACTGTGAAAGACGCAAAGCCCATCAATGTCTTCGCGGAATATTCTCTCCGCGTCACGGCGAACTTCTTGGAGGTCCCGAGCGAGCTGAAATTCGAGCACGGTTTCTTCTATTGGAAAGGTGTGACGAATGCGAAAGGCTACCGTCTCACCGTCGAGAAATGCAACAGTCGTAACGAAGTGATCTCGACCGAGGACGTCGAGGTCGGACAGAACGTTTTGTCCGTCGTATATCCTTTCGAGGAGGAAGGTCTCTACAAGGTGTATATCGCCACTATGGCAGGGGATAGCCCCGTGTATGTGGACAGCATCAAGAAAGGTCCGATCGAGGTGACGAGGCTCGGATCTCCGCGCACCGGCATCAAACTCGCCGAGTCCGGACTCAATCGCAACTTCAGCAATACCCCCGGCGCGATGTACACGATGCACCTCAGCTTCAACGGTGTCGGCGGCACGGGTACGTATTATCAGCTCTTGGTCAACGGCACGATGATCGACTCCGGTTCGACCGCTCCCTCCTTCACTTTCGAGGTGCCGGCGAATGCGTCCGACAAGACGAGCGATACCATTGACATCGAGGTCAAGACCTTGAGTTTCAATGCAAACACCCTCGTGAACGGCAATCAAGTTACGCTGAATTCGCTTACGACGTTGAAATTGACCTGCAAGAAGCTCGGCAAACCGACCAATCTCCGCATCGAGGACAATCTCCTTACTTGGGACGACAATAATGCAGAGAGCGCTCTCGCGGCGGTCAAGGCGTACACCGTCTTCCCGAGCGGCGAATTGCAGACCGTCTATGCCCAAAACTACTTGGACAGAGAGGATACTGTGAAGAACACCTGTTCTTTCAGCTTGACGGGCTACACCGCAGGTGAATACCCCATGCGCGTTTGCTCTCGCGGTGAGCTCACCGACGTGG
>JAFTBD010000042.1 GCA_017455385.1 Clostridia bacterium | reverse complement strand
CTTCCCGCTGACCGACGACACGCTTGCCGATCTCGGTCTCGAGGTTCATCAGCCTGTCCGCTTCCGCTTCCGTGAGCTTCACGACGGGGATGACCGTCCATTTGGAAACGATCTCCGCGATGTCCTCTTCCGTGATCTCGAGCTGAGCCGAGGAGACTTCGGAAGACCAATTGAGCTTGCTCTTGGAGAGCGTGACTTGCAATTCTTCTTTTTCGTCTTTGAGGACGGCGGCTTTGCCGTATTCTTCCTTCCTGACCGCTTCCTGTATCTCGGTGTCGAGCTGTGCGATACGTGTCTCGAGCTTGGTGATGTCGTCGGGCGCGGTGTAATTGCGAATACGTTTACGGCTCGCGGCTTCGTCGATGAGGTCGATGGCTTTATCCGGGAGATAACGATCCGTAATGTAACGGTCGGAGAGCTCCGCAGCCGCTTTCAACGCGCCATCGGTGATACGAACCTTATGGTGCGCCTCGTATTTCTCGCGAAGACCGTGCAAGATGGTGATGGTGTCTTCCACCGAAGGCGGATCCACCATAATGGGCTGGAATCTTCTCTCGAGGGCGGCGTCTTTCTCGATGTTCTTACGATATTCATCGAGGGTCGTCGCTCCCACGACTTGGAGCTCACCACGGGCGAGCATAGGCTTCAGGATATTCGCCGCATCCATACTGCTCTCGCTTCCCGCGCCGGCACCGACGAGCATATGGATCTCATCGATGAAGACGATGATATCCCCCGCTTCCTTGATGGCGTCGATGGCATTTTTGAGCTTCTCCTCGAATTCGCCACGGTATTTCGTACCTGCGACGACGCCCGTGATGTCGAGGGTGAATATCCTCTTGTTTTTCAATGTTTCGGGGACATTGCCGGAAACGATAGCCTGCGCGAGACCTTCCACGATGGCGGTCTTACCGACGCCCGGCTCACCGATGAGGACGGGGTTATTCTTCGTCCTGCGGCTGAGGATCTGAATGATCCTCTCGATCTCGTTCTTACGTCCGATGACGGGATCGAGCTTGTCCTGCTTGGCTTTCTCCGTCAGGTCCTCTCCGAGCCCTTTCAAGGCTTCGGCGAGCTTTCCGCCTCCGTGTGCGGCTTGTTGAGGCTCGTCGGTAGACGCGCCGTCTTCCCCGCCCGATTGCATGGCGTGATAGATCTTCTCCAAGTCGGAGAAGATATCCGAGCCCTCGGGCTCTTTCCCTTTTTGACTGTCGAGCGATGCCGCGATGAGGCCGAATGCTTCGCGAGGATTCACCCCGTGCGTCATAAGTATATTGCTCGAAACGCTGGGGGTATCGAGGATCGCCATCAGGATATGTGCGGGATAGATCTCGCGGAATCCGAATTTCGACGCGATCATCTGCGCTTTATTGATGACAGAGACGGAATTCTCCGAGACGCGGATGGTGCTCGTGACACCGGGCGCCATCTTGATATGACGGATGACGACGTCGGCTGTGAGCGACGGGGCGCCCATCGTGACGGCAAGGGAATTATCTACCGCCAAAACACCGGCGAGCAAATGCTCCGTGCCGAGAAGTCCTCCCGAACGCGAGGCTAATTTCGTTGCAAAATCCACTGCTTGATGTGCCTGTTTCGAAAAGTTTTCAAACATAGTTTCAGACCTCCTTTGTCATGATCTTTCGTATTAGTTCCGCACGAGCGACGTCGCGCTCGGCGGGCGTATTGCCGCAATGTGTGAGTTGTACGATCCCGTAAGGCTTGCACATGAGGAGCAGCTCGTCCGGATCGATCTTTGTGGGCGGGATCAGCCCAAGCATGACGCCCATTTTCAGGTAGACCATATAGGCTTCGAGCTCCTTCTGCGATAAGGTGCGCGCCGCGCCGAGGATGGCGACGGCACGATAGACGGAGTCTTCGACCCGTAGCTTCTCGCGCTCGTAATATGCCGCGAGCATCTTGGACTCGATCTCCACGATACGGTTCGCGGCGGACGTGACTCGATTGAGAATGGTCTCTTCCGAGACGCCGAGTGAGACGCCGTTGGAGACTTGATAGCAGTATCCTTCCCCTTTGCTCCCTTCGCCGAGCGAGCCGCGAATGGTGAGATTCGCCCGTTTGAGCTCATCTTCAAGCTCGTCTATCTTATGAAGGATAGAGAGCGCGGGGAGAAACATCATCACGGATGCGCGCATCCCCGTGCCGACATTGGTCGGACAAGCGGTCAGGTAGCCGAGCTGTTTATCGTATGCGGGGCGCACCTTCGAGCGAAGGGCGATATCGTACTCTTTCACAGCGTCGAAACACTCTTGCAGAGCGAGCTTCGGGAAGAAACTTTGCGCGCGTACGTGATCCTCCTCCATGATCATCACGGAGAGATGCTTGTCCTTCGAGATATAGGCGGCGCCGAACGGCGAGGACGCGAGCGCCGGACTGACGAGGTGTCTCTCGACGAGGTAAGAACGCTCGGACTTGTCCAGTGAAGACATCCGATAGAAGGTGCCTTCCGTCACCCTCTTCCCCGCGGCGACGACGTAACGAGCGACGTACTCCGCATCTTCACGGGTGGCGCGGGACGGGAAACGTACGTCCGCGATATTTCTCGCGAGGCGGACTCGCGAACCGACTACGGTGTATTCAGTCATTCCCTGTCCCCCAAGTATCGTTTATCATACGTTTCAGCTTCTCGGCGCGTTTATAATCTTTCTCGGCGAGAGCCTTCTCGAGATCGCGGTACAGCTCCTCGACGTCCACGGGTGGCGGGACGGAATCGTCCATGCCGCAATGTGTCGTGGCACCGTGATAGCCGCGAATGTACTCGATGAGGTAATCGTCGAAGACTTTATAACAATTGTCACAGCCGAGAAGACCCGTCTCTGTAAAATCCCGAAACGTGGTGCCGCATACAGGACAAACGCGCTCCTCGACGGGAACGGCACGACGAGCCGCTTCGCGGCGAAGCTCTGCGTATTTATTATCCATCAGCGCTTTGCAATGCGAACAGACGTGATAGGTCGTGGAAACACCGCCCATCACACGTACGAACCTGTGTTCGGCTACTCTATGATGACATATTTGACACAGTTCTTTCTCATTCATAGTCCGTTATTCTCGTCCTCGATATCTCTCGTATCGTTGAAGTATATCCTTCGTGGGTACCAACGTCATAGACCCTTTCTCGCGTGACTGCCGCGACCAAGGCGCCGCGAGACGCCATCGCATTCAAGGCAAGCGTGATGCCTACGCTGTCCGTTAAGGGATGCCGCGCGATCTCATCGACACAGTCTCTCGTGAGCCGCATCCGTCCGACGAGAGCGAGTGCTTCATCAAACGGATAGTCGCTCGGTTTCTCCAAGATGGCGCGGACGCCTACCCTGTCTGTCGAACCTACGTCCAATGGAAGTATCACACCGTAATTTCGCGCTTCACATCTCGAGACGGGTCTTGCGAGGATCGAGGAAACGCCGTTATCGGACAGTAGCTCCGACGGTGGTTTGCCGCCTACTCCATCCATCACGATGAGGTCGTCGGGATATGCTACGATAAGGTCGTCGTCTCCCATAAAAGGCTCTGCAAGCAGCACGGCGTCACCCGTTCCGCGACGTTCCTTTTGATACGCGAAAGAAACGTGTACGCGGGAGAGCAATTCTTCATAGCGCGCCGTGAGGCGAGTCGCCGTTCTCCCTTTCCCGACAGGCTGTTTCGTGAAATAATCACGCACCGATTCCTTCCCATCCGAAAGAACGATGAGGATATCCGTGATGCCCATCTCCGCCATTTCGTATACGACGTGATGGATCGCAGGGAAGCCTACGACAGGCAAAAGCTCCTTAGGGATCGAAGGGGTCAAGGGGGACAATCTCGATCCAGAACCAGCCGCGAGGATGACCGCTTTACAGTGCATTATCCATCTCCTTATATTATAGGTCAAGTCGACTGAAAAAATCAACATTAACTCTGTTTTTTTAAGATAATTTATGATATACTATATGTTATAAACATATAAGGTGTGAAATGAGAGATCCTGTCGACATCCTTCACTGCGACGCGAATAACTTCTACGCCTCGGTGGAGACTTGTAAAGATCCCACGTTAAAAGGGAAAAATAT
>JAFTBD010000041.1 GCA_017455385.1 Clostridia bacterium | reverse complement strand
CCATGTCTTCTGCCGTACCCACGAGGAAGGTATAAGCCGCGATGCCCTCTCCTCCGCCGCAAGCATAGATGAACCAATTGATGAGCGGACGCAGAATGTTATTGGTCAGCGCCGTGACGATCGCAGTAAACGCACCGCCGATAATGACGCCGACGGCGAGGTCGATGACGTTACCACGAGTGATGAACTTCTTGAATTCCGAAAAAAACTTCTTCATATTCTCCTCCTGTTTCCGCCGTTTATGCGGATAATGCTATATAATTATAGCCTTTTACTTCGGGCTTATCAAGTCCCCTTCCCTCTCGAAAGGATAGACGACACGCTTCAGATAGAGCCCCTCGGGCGGCATCGTTTTCCCTGCCCTCGTGCGGTCACCCGACTCGATGATATCACGAACGTCCTCGGGGCTGAGTTTGCCGATCCCGACGTAATAAAGCGTGCCCACCATAATGCGCACCATATTGTATAAAAAGCCGTTCCCCGTCACTTCGAAATGGATCTCCGCCCCCTCTTCCCGAATATCGAAAGAATAGATCGTCCTGACTGTGGTCTTGACGTGACCGCCCGCCGCCTGGAAGCATTTGAAGTCATGCTCGCCGAGGATATATGCCGCCGCGAGCCGCATTTTCGTAACGTCGGGCTTCTTCGGCACGTAGGCGCAGAGTCCCTCGCGCAAGGGACTCGAAACGGGCGCGCAATACAATTTGTAAAGGTAGGTTTTGGAGACGGCGTCGAAGCGCGCGTTGAAGCCGTTCGCCACCTTAATGGCGGATAAGACCCGCACATCTGCGGGGAGATGCGCATTGATGGCGATGGGGAGTTTATCGAGAGGTATTTTCGTATCCGTGTCGAAATGCACGGCTTGCGCGATCGCGTGCACCCCTGCGTCCGTCCTGCCGCTTCCGTGCATTACGGAGGCTCGCCCCGTCACTTCCCGCACGGCGTTCGCCAATACTTCCTGCACGGAAAGCCCGTTTTTCTGTCTCTGCCAGCCGCAATATCCGCAGCCTTTATATTCCACTCGTAAAAGAACTCTCATATCATCCGAAAAGCGAGAGGATCATCTCGTCGAAATGCCACAGGTATTTATTCAAAAATACGAGGGAGAACACCGCCAAACAGAAGAGCGAGGCGATGAGGTCTCGCACCGCGAGGTGCATCACTTTATACTTGGTGCGCTGTGCCACCGAGCTGTAACAGCGAGCGTCCATCGCGAGCGCGAGCTCGTCCGCGCGACGAAACGCACCGACGAAAAGGGGCACCAATACGGGGATCATCGCTTTCGCCTTCTTGAGGGCGCCGCCGGTGTCGAAGTCCGCGCCGCGCGCCTTCTGCGCGAGGATGATCTTATTCGTTTCCTCCATCAGTATGGGGATCATACGGAGCGCGATACTCATAATGAGCGCGATGGCGTGCACGGGCACCTTGATGATCTTCAAGGGAGATAAGAGGCTCTCGATGGCGTCCGTCAGTTCCATCGGCGTCGTGGTGAGCGTCAGGAGGGACGGGAAGAGCATCAAAAGGATGAGGCGTAATGCGAGCTTGATGGCGCGCTCCACACCTTCTTTATAAATATGGATGAATTTCCACGAAAAGAGCATCTCCTCCCCTTGGGTAAAGAAGAGATTGATGACCGCGGTGATGAGCACCAAGATCACGATGGTGCGAACGGTGCGAAAGAGGATGCGGAGAGGCACTTTCGAGAGAAGAGCGACCGCGAGGACGAAGAGGAACAGCGCGCCGTACATCGCATAATCCACCACGAAGAAAATCGTGACGATATAAAGAAGCACCATCACGAGTTTCACACGGGGATCCAAGCGGTGCACCACCGAGCCGGAGGGATAATACTGTCCGAAAACGATATTATTCATACGCCCTCCCCCACGGTCAGCGCGGCGACGAGCTCCGCTTTCGTAACGGGGCGCGTCGGAAGGGATTTCCCGAGCCTCTCCAATTCCTTCACGACCTTCACGACGGACGGACAGTCCATCTCGGTCCGCGATAACAATTCATCGTCGTAGAATATTTCGCGCGGCGACGCGAAACGGGCGATCTCCCCGTCCGCGAAGAGCGCGACTTTGTCACAATTCTCCGCGACGCTGTCCATATCGTGGGAGACCACGATGACAGTCGGAGAATAGGCATTTTTCAGTTTCTTGATGAGAGCGAGGATCTCCTGCTTCCCCCGAGGATCCAATCCCGCGATAGGTTCATCGAGGACGAGGATACGAGGTCGCATGGCGATGACGCCCGCGATGGCGACGCGCCGCTTCTGCCCGCCCGAAAGTTCAAAGGGAGAACGATCTCTGACTTCCTCATAGTCCAGCCCGACGAGCTCGATCGCTTCTCGCACGCGCTCACGTATCTCCTCTTCGGAGAGCCCGAGGTTCCGGGGACCGTAGGAGACGTCCTTCTCCACCGTTTCGTCGAAGAGCTGATATTCGGGATACTGCATCACCATCCCCACCGTCCCCCTCAGTTTCTTGAGGTCGGGCTTCTTGGCGTTGAGGTCGATGTCGTACACCTTGATCTCGCCGCTCTGGAGACGGATGAGGGCATTGAGGTGCTGGATGAAGGTGGATTTGCCGCTGCCGGTCTTGCCGATGATGCCGACGTACTCCCCTTCTTCGATATGAAGAGATACCCCTCGTAGCGCGGTGGCTGCATAGGGCGTATTCGGAGAATAGGTGTACGTGAGGTCTTTTACTTCGATCGACATATCTCTTCCGCCAGCGACTTCTCGTCGTAGATCTTATGGGGCAAGCTGAGCCCCGCTTCCCTGAGTTTTTCCGCGAGGTAATCGGAGATGGGCAGCTCCAAATGATACCGCCTGACAGCCTCCGTGTCCCCGAAAATTTCCGCAGGGGTGCCGTCCATCACGACCGCGCCTTCGCTCATCACGATGACTCTGTCCGCGCGAACGGTCTCTTCCATATAGTGGGTGATGAGCACGATGGTGATACCCTGCCTATTCAGTTCCCGAATGACCTCCATCACTTCCCGCCTGCCCTTCGGATCGAGCATCGCGGTGCTCTCGTCCAGTACGAGGGTACTCGGACGCATCGCGAGGACGGACGCGATGGCGATGCGCTGTTTCTGCCCGCCCGACAGCTTCTCGGGGGTATGGTGACGAGGCTGTGTCATGCCCACCGCCTCGAGCGCGTAGGTGATACGCTCCTCGATCTCCTCCCTCGGCACGCCGAGATTCTCGGGACCGAAAGCGATCTCGTCCTCGATGATGGATGCGATCATCTGATTATCGGGATTCTGAAATACCATGCCCACCTTCTTGCGAATGGCAAAGAGGGCGTCCTCGTCTTCGGTATTCGTCGAGGCGCCGTCCACCCTCACGTCCCCATCCGTCGGCACGAGGAGCCCGTTCATGAGTTTCGCGAGGGTGCTCTTCCCACTGCCGTTCTCCCCGAGCACGCACACGAAAGATCCGTCGGCTATCTCCAAGCTGACGTCTTTGACGGCGGGGACGGGGGTACCGTCCGTCGGGTATTCATAGGTGACGTGGTCAAAAGTAATGGGCATAGTATAATTCACAAAGGGAGCTCCGAAAACCGAAGCTCCCCCGACGTTATTCAGTTAGTGGGATCAGTCCTTTCCGGCAAGCTTCTTGTAACCTGCGAGCCTTGCCATGGATTCCGCCTGCGTCTTGGCGAAGAGCTGTTCCGCGATCTGCGGCTGGGTCTTCTTCAAGGAAGCGTATCTCGTCTCGCCCGCAAGGAACTCCTGATAATCCGCGGTGGGATCCTTGGAGTCGAGGGTGAAGGGGTTCTTGCCCTCATCGATCGCGGTGGGATTGTAACGATAGAGCTGCCAGTAACCGCAGTCGACCGCCTTCTTCTCCTCGGTCTGGCTGTTCGCCATATTGATACCGTGGTTGATACAGGGCGCGTAGCAGATGACGAGGGACGGCCCGTCGTAGGCTTCCGCCTCGACGATCGCATTCAGGAACTGCTGCTTATTGGAGCCCATCGCGCACTGCGCAACGTACACGTAGCCATAACTCATCGCCATCATGCCGAGGTCCTTCTTCTTGG
>JAFTBD010000040.1 GCA_017455385.1 Clostridia bacterium | reverse complement strand
GTGTCGTAGAGCTTGAATGCCGTCTTACCGGACAGGCGCTTCACGGGAAGATAGCTGATGACCTTCTCGAATTCCTTCAGTCCCTGTTGGAGGACGGAAGAGAAACGCGCGACCTCTTTCTCGAGCTCGGTGATGATCTTCTCCGCGTTCTCTTTGATCTCGGGATAGATGTCCTGATACTGCGCGATATAGACCTTCGCCACTTCGCTGAGCGCGCCCTCGGGGAGAGAAATGAGCCTGCCGAAACGCACGGCACGACGGATCAAACGGCGCAAGACGTAGCCTTGGTCGACGTTGGAGGGGGTGACGCCCTTCTGATCGCCGAGGAGCATCGTCGCCGTACGGATGTGATCCGCGATGATACGCATCGCCTTGGTGTCGTCGGCATTCCCGCCGTATTTCCTGCCCGAGAGATCCTCGAGCTTCGTGATGGCGTCTTTGAAGAGGTCGGTCTCATACACCGACTTGTATCCATTGAGGATACAGAGGGTACGCTCGAGCCCCATGCCCGTGTCGACGTTCTTCTGTGCGAGAGGGGCGAAAGTGCCGTCCGCCTGCTTATTGTACTGCATAAAAACGTCGTTCCAGATCTCGATATATTTGCCGCAATCGCAGGCGGGAGAACATTCCTCGCTGCACTTCGGCTTGCCGGTGTCGATGAACATCTCGGTGTCCGTTCCGCACGGTCCCGTCTGTCCCGCGGGTCCCCACCAGTTATTTTTCTTGGGGAGATAGAAGATCCTGTCCGCCGCGATGCCGCACGCTTTCCAAATGGAAGCGGCTTCGTCGTCGCGAGGCGCGGTCTCGTCCCCGCCGAATACGGACACGGCGAGGCGGGAAGGATCGATCTTCAAGACACCCGTCAGGAACTCATAGCTCCAAGAGATGGCTTCCTTCTTGAAATAATCGCCGAGAGACCAATTGCCCAGCATCTCGAAGAAGGTGCAGTGGGTATTGTCGCCCACCTCGTCGATGTCGCCCGTACGGACACATTTCTGCACGTCGGTGAGACGGGTGCCCTGCGGGTGCTTCTCGCCGCAGAGGTAAGGCACGAGGGGGTGCATACCCGCGGTGGTGAAGAGGACGGTGGGATCGTTCTCGGGGATCAGAGAGGCGCCCTGAATGACGGCGTGTCCTCTGTCTTTGAAAAAGTTGAGGTAAAGACTGCGTAAAGTGATAGAATCCATAGCTGTAAACTTCCTTATTTTAAGGCTACGAAGGTCGTAGCGTTCTTTCTGAAATGATCTTGCAATTTCGCCGTGGCGAAAGAGGGCGGCATCCCCGCGAGGGTAGCCATCGCGATATTACGACGCGGCAGGGGGAATGTGAGCGGCACTTCCGTCAGCTCGCCCGAGGTGATCTCCTTCGCGAAATACTCCTTGGTCACGCATCCGATGCCGAGCCCCGCCTTGACGCAATCAACGATGAGATCCACGCTGCACAGCTCGAAGGTGGGAGCCACTCGCCCGCCCTCTTCATTCACCGCTTTCTCGACGGCGCGACGGGTGGAGGACTTCTCCTCCAGCATAATGAGCGGCAAGTCGGACAGCTCACCTGCGGTGAGAGGCGACGGGAAACGGGCGTCCTTATTCGCGATGAAGCATTCGCCGATCTCCGCACAAGGGGTGAGATCCACGCCCGCGACGGACTTATCCTGCATCTGATTCACGAACCCGAGATCCACCTTGCCCGCCTTCAGCATACTGATGATCTCGTCGGTGGTGCGATTGGTGATCTTGATGGTGATCTTGGGATACTGCTTCTTGAAAGTCTCGAGACGCGGCAGAATGAAATACTTGGTGATGGTGTCGGACGCGCCGATATGCACCGTGCCCTCTTCGAGACCGCGCATCATCGAGAAACGATTCTCCGCCGCCGCGAGCTCCTCATAAGCGCGCGAGACGTACTCATACATCATCTTGCCTTCGGGCGTGAGCTCCATACCCTTCGCCGTGCGGACGAAGAGCCTGCCGCCGAGCTGTTCCTCGAGCTGCTTGATGCCGTACGAAACGGCGGGCTGAGAGATAAAAAGCTCCTTGGATGCCTTGGACAGATTGCCTGTCTTTGCCACCACGTAGAATACTCTGTAAAACTCCAGCTTGACCACGCGCGCACCTCCCGATAACTTCTATAAAAAAATTATATACATAACGCGTGTAAAAGGCAAGGGATTTTTATAATGCGATCGCGATCGCTTGAATTAGGGATGAGGAATTAGGAATTAAGAATTAGGAATGCAGAATGTGAAATGCGGAATAATGGATACGCTGACGCTTTGTTTAATTAGGAATTAGAAATGAAGGTAACGCGCGAACAATGTTGCTCTGTGTGCAAATAATGGATGGTCTACGACGCAGATTATAATGTCGTCTTGAGGTAAAAACAAGCGACAGCGGAGAAGGCTTGCAGATGCGAGGCACGCGCTCCTCTTTCAAGCAAGCTTTCCCAAAACAGGAAAGCCCGAAATGATCTTATCCCGTGCGTGAACAGTAAGAGCAGAGAGCAGTGCAGTTGCGCGAAACAACAAGAGGCGACGAATGAGCGTACTTGTCGTACGTGATTTCGCCGCCTCGATGTTTGTGACAAAGCAAATGTGCCGCTATTTGCCCTTACTGTTTACGCACCACATCGTGCGCGCCGCCCTCAACAATACTGGTAGAGGACACAAGCGTCAGATTCGCCTTCTGTTGCAATTCCTCTATCGTCAGCGCGCCGCAATTGCACATCGTGCTCTTCACCTTGGACATAGACATCGCCACGCCGTCCTTGAGCTTACCTGCATAAGGAACGTAGCTGTCCACGCCTTCCTCGAAAGACAGGGAAGTCTTGCCGCCGAGGTCGTAACGTTGCCAGTTACGGGCACGCGCACTACCCTCGCCCCAATACTCTTTCATATAGGTGCCGTTGATCTTCACGATGCTGGTCGGGCTCTCGTCGAAGCGGGAGAAATATCTGCCGAGCATGATGAAGTCCGCGCCCATCGCGAGCGCCAAGGTGATGTGATAATCGTGCACGATGCCGCCGTCCGAGCAGATGGGGACATAGATGCCCGTCTCTTTGAAGTATTCGTCACGCGCTTTCGCCACCTCGATGACGGCGGTCGCCTGACCTCTGCCGATGCCTTTCGTTTCGCGGGTGATACAGATGGATCCGCCGCCGATACCGACTTTCACGAAGTCCGCGCCGCATTCCGCGAGGAAGCGGAAACCTTCCGCGCTGACCACGTTGCCCGCACCGACTTTCACGCTGTCGCCGTATTTCTCGCGAATGAAGGCGATGGTGCGTTTCTGCCATTCGGAGTACCCCTCCGAGGAGTCGATACACAAACAGTCCACGCCCGCTTCCACGAGGGCGGGAACGCGCGTCTCGTAGTCACGCGTATTGATACCCGCGCCGACCATATAACTCTTATGCTCGTCGAGGAGCTCGTTCTTATTCTCCTTGTGGGAGTCGTAGTCTTTACGGAAGACGAGGCATTTCAAGTTGCCGTCTTTATCCACGAGGGGCAAAGTATTGATCTTATTGTCCCAAATGATGTCATTCGCCTCGCTGAGGGTGGTGCCTTCTCTCGCGGTCACGAGCTTCTCCAACGGGGTCATGAAAGTGGAGACGGGAGCATCCGGCGACGTGTGACCGATACGATAGTCGCGGCTCGCCACGATGCCGAGCAGCTTGCCGAATGCGGTGCCGTCGTCGGTGACCGCCATCGTATTATGTCCCGTGCGCTCTTTGATCTCCAAGACGTCGCGGAGGGTGGAGGTCGGCTTCAGGTTCGAATCACTGACGATGAAGCCTTTCTTGTAGGCTTTGACCTTGCGCACCATTTCCGCTTCGCTCTCGATGGACTGGGAACCGTAAATGAAACTGATGCCGCCCTCTTTCGCAAGAGCGATCGCCATCGTGTCATTCGATACCGCCTGCATGATGGCGGAGACCATCGGGATATTCAACGAGATGGGGCATTCCTCTTTCCCTTTCCTGTATTTCACGAGGGGGGTACGCAGGCTGACCTTGTCGGGGGTGCAGGCGGAGGAAGAATAGCCGGGGATCAATAGATATTCACCGAATGTACGGGAAGGTTCGTCGAAATAGCGTGCCATGGTCGTCTCCTTTTATTATTATTATTATTGTATAAATGATAGACTGTCGGATAGAAAAAACGCAAGCGTTTTTCCTTTCTTCGTCAAATGTTTCTTACGACGGCGGCGATATAGCGCGTCAGATCACGGGAGGCGCGGTCGCCCGCTGCCTTCACTTCTTCGTGATCGAGCGGCTTATCCGATATCCCCGCCGCGGGGTTGCTGATGAGACTGACCCCCAGCACTTCCCTGCCCATATGACGGGCGGCGATCGCCTCCACCGTCGTGGACATTCCGACGGCGTCCGCGCCGAGTACCTTAAAAGCGCGTATCTCCTCGGGGCTCTCGTAATTCGGTCCCGTCGTCTGGATGTATACGCCGTGTTTGACGTCGATACCAAGGGCTTTCGCCGTCGCCGCGAGGAGCGTCCTGCCGCGCTTCGAGTACACCTCGCTCATATCGGGGAAACGAGGTCCGAAGCGGTCGTCATTCGGCCCCACGAGAGGAGACGGGACAAAGGTGGAGATCTGTCCGTCGATGATCATGAAGTCCCCCGCCTTGAATGTGGGGTTGATCCCGCCTGCCGCATTGGTGAGGATGACCGTCTGCGCGCCGAGCGCGCACATCAGCCGCACGGGGAGCACCACTTGCCCCATCGTGTAGCCTTCGTAATAGTGGATGCGTCCCTGCTGGACCACCACTTTCTTCCCTTCGAGATAGCCGAAGATCAGCTTGCCGTTATGCCCGCTGACCGTGCTGACGGGATAGCCCGCTATCTCCGATGCGGACAGGGTGCATATCGCTTCCACGTGATCCGCGAGAGCGCCCAATCCACTGCCGAGCACGATGGCTACGTCGGGGACGAAGTCTGTCACCTTCCGAACGGAAGTCACCGCTTGAAGTACGATCTCATAATCGGTCATTGTATCCTCCTCCACTCTCCGCGGCGCCTGACGAATACGCGAGCCACGGTGAGTGCTTTCGCTTTGAGCCCTTTGGCTTTTGCCCATTTTTGACGGAAAGATCCGCATTTTTCATCAAACAAAACGGGCAGGCATATCGGCTGAAGCCCCTCCTCGATGAGCTTTGCGATGAAGACGCCCGTGAGTCTTTCCGAAATAAAGAGACGCCCCGTCTCCCCTTTCTCTCGAACGAATTCATCTAAGATGGGAAAAATAAATGCGCAATAACGCATGAATATCTCTCTCGGGAAGATGAACATATTGAAGAAATAACATTCTTTCCCCGCGAGGTACCTTCTTGCCGTTTCGGCGTATTCTGGGGAGAGCCTATTCAAGATTTCAACGGCGAGATCGAGATCGCGCCTGTCCTGTGTCAATGCGTATTGCTTATACACCGAACGGCGCATGAGCGGACGGGGACAGACGAAGTCTCCCCGCTCGAGAAGATCACCGAGTTTCTCCTCGGACAGCAAGGCTTTCTCCCTTAAAAGTCCCTTGGGAGCGTCCGTGCGTAGAACCGCGTCCTTCCTGCTCTCGTCGAGATAGAAATACC
>JAFTBD010000039.1 GCA_017455385.1 Clostridia bacterium | reverse complement strand
CGCACCTCGAGGGTCTCGCGATTATATCTTTTGCCGCCGCAGACTTCGCAGGGGACGTAGACGTCTGGAAGGAAATTCATCTCTATGCGCATCACGCCGTCGCCCGAGCAATTCTCACATCTGCCGCCCGAAACGTTGAAGCTGAATCTGCCCGCGCCGTAGCCCCTCTCCTTCGCGTCGGGAGAATGGGCAAAAAGGTCTCTGATGTCCGTGAAAACGCCTGTATAGGTGGCGGCGTTGCTTCGGGGCGTACGCCCGATGGGCGACTGGTCGATGTCGATGACCTTGTCAAAATATTCCACCCCGCGCACTTCCTTACATTTACCGTTCACGACTTTCGTGGAGCCATTGAGACGTTTGGTGAGCTCCGGATAGAGGATGCCGCCGACGAGACTGCTCTTGCCGCTGCCGCTGACGCCCGTCACGCAGGTGAAAAGACCGACTGGGATCTTGACGTCGATGTGGTCGAGGTTATTCTCCGATGCGCCGATGACCTCGAGGTATCTGCCGTCCGGCTTCCTTCTTTCTTTCGGCACTTCGATCTTGAGTTCGCCGCGGAGGTATTTGCCCGTGATGGAATTCTCCGCTTGCGCCACTTCTTCGGGGGTGCCCGTCGCCACAACTTCGCCGCCGAATACGCCCGCCATCGGACCGATATCCACGACGTAGTCCGCGCTGCGAATGGTCTCCTCGTCGTGCTCCACCACGATGAGGGTGTTGCCGATGTCGCGGAGACGCTTCAGGGCTTGGATGAGTTTCTCATTGTCTTTCTGGTGCAGACCGATGCTCGGCTCATCGAGGACGTAGAGGACGCCCACGAGTCCGCTGCCGATCTGCGTGGCGAGGCGGATGCGTTGCGATTCACCGCCCGAGAGGGTCGCAGAGGAACGGGACAAGGTCAGGTAGCCGAGTCCGACGTTCACGAGGAAATTCAGCCGTGCGCGTATCTCTTTCAGCACTTGATTGGAGATGAGTTTCTCGCGGTCGGTGAGCTCGAGGGTGTCGAAGAAGGTATGCAGTTCGAGGATGCTCTTGTCGCAGAGATCGGAGATATTCACCCCGCCGAGAGTGACGGCGAGCACCTCTTTCTTCAGACGTTTGCCTCCGCAGGCGGCGCAGGGCACCATCCGCATCAGCCGCTCGTATTCGTATTTCATGAAGACGCTGTCCGTCTCGTCGTAACGGCGATTGATGAGGTTCACGATTCCTTCGTAGGTGGTCTTATGACTGCCGCTGAATGCCTGCGTCTTGTAGCTGACCTCGAATACCTCTCCGTGATTGCCGTAGAGGATGATGTCGATCGCCTTTTGCGGCAGGTCTTTCAAGGGGGTGTCGAGGGAGAAACCGTATTTCTCCGCGAGGGCGCGCATAGTCATCGCGACCGTCTTGCTCTCCATGCTCCAACCGATATTATTGATGGCGCCTTGGTTGATGCTCTTATTCCAATCTTTCACGAGAAGGTCGACGTCAGCCTCATAGCGGAATCCGAGACCGTGACAGGACGGGCACGCGCCGAAAGGACTGTTGAAGCTGAAAAAGCGCGGGGTGAGTTCTTCTATGATGACGTCGTGATCGGGACATGAATATTTGGTATTATACAGCACTTCTTTGCCGTCTGTCTCCGCGACGACCAGCCCGTTCGCCATCTTGAGGGCGATCTCCAAGCTGTCCGTGAGTCGTCTCTCCGCGCCCGCCGTGATCTTGATCCTGTCCACCACCACCGAAATGGTGTGTTTGAGCTGTTTGTCGAGTTTCGGCAATTCCTCGTCGGCATTGTAGTCGTTGCCGTCGATGATAAAACGCAGGAATCCCTGCTTCTTATATCCTTCGATCTGACGGGTGTATTCCCCTTTCCGCGCGCGCACCACAGGCGCCAAAACGCGCACTCTCGCCCCTTCGCCCGCCGCCATCACGCTGTCCGTGATCTGGTCGATGGAAGTCTCCTTGATCTCCTTGCCGCAGATCGGACAATGAGGCACGCCGATACGGGCGTACAAGAGACGCAGGAAGTCATATATTTCCGTCGTCGTCCCGACGGTGGAACGCGGGTTGCGGCTGGTGGTCTTCTGGTCGATGGAGATAGCGGGAGATAGCCCGTCGATATAGTCCACGTCCGGCTTGTCCGCCTGCCCGATGAATTGCCTCGCATAGGATGAGAGGCTCTCCACTGAGCGGCGTTGTCCTTCCGCGAAGATGGTGTCGAAAGCGAGCGACGATTTGCCGCTGCCCGAGAGTCCCGTAAAAACCGTCAATTTGTTTTTCGGGATGGAAACGTCGATATTTTTGAGGTTATTCTGCCTCGCCCCTTTTACGAAAAGTCTGTCTTCCATCAGCGTCCTTTCCTTTTCAGGCTCTGCAACGCGGCTATCTCGTTCCT
>JAFTBD010000038.1 GCA_017455385.1 Clostridia bacterium | reverse complement strand
GTCAAGGGCGGCGAAGGGGTCATCATGGAGTTCAAGGGCAAGGAACTCGCCTATGGCGAGCCCGACGCTTCTTCTCTCCCCAACGGCGGTCTCCGTAATACCTTCGAGGCGCGCGGCTATACGGCGTGGGATCCCAGTTCCTATGCTTTCGTGAAAGACGGCACTCTCTTCATCCCCACCGTATTCTGCTCCTATTCGGGAGAGGCTCTCGACAAGAAGACGCCGCTCCTCCGCTCCATCCAAGCCCTCGGCAAGCAAGTGTCGAGGATCCTCGCCCTCTTCGGAAACAGAAGCGGGACGACGGCGACCCCCACCGTGGGCGCGGAACAGGAATACTTCCTTCTCGATAAAGAGATCTATCTGAAAAGACTCGACCTCGTCACTTGCGGCAGGACGCTCTTCGGCGCGCCGCCAGCCAAGGGACAGGAGCTCCACGATCACTATTTCGGCGCCATCAAGCCCCGCGTGAAAGCCTTCATGAAGGATCTCGACACCGAGCTGTGGAAACTCGGCGTCCTCGCGAAGACCAAGCACAACGAAGCGGCTCCCTCTCAGCACGAGCTCGCTCCCCTTTTCACGGGCGCCAATACCGCCACCGACCACAACCAACTCACGATGTCCGTCATGCGCAGTGTCGCAGAGAAACACGGACTCGTCTGTCTCCTGCATGAGAAGCCTTTCAAAGGGGTGAACGGCAGCGGCAAGCACAATAACTGGAGCCTGCAATCGGATACGGGCGTGAATCTCTTCGAGCCGGGCGAGACCCCTGCGGAGAACGCGCAGTTCCTCCTCTTCCTGACCGCGGTCATCCGCGCGGTGGACCTGCACCAAGATCTCCTGCGCATGAGCGTCGCGAGCGCGAGCAACGATCACCGCTTGGGCGCCAACGAAGCGCCGCCCGCCATCATCAGCATCTCCCTCGGCGAGGAGCTGACCGAGTTGCTCACCGCCCTCGAGACGCAGTCCGCCTACGAAGGCAAGAAGAAAGTGCAGATAGAGATCGGCGCGGACGTCCTGCCGAAGATCCCCAAGGACACCACGGACAGAAACCGCACGAGTCCTTTCGCCTTCACCGGCAACAAGTTCGAGTTCCGTATGCCGGGCAGCAGCCTGTCCGTGTCGGGACCGAATATCGTCCTGAATACCATCGTCGCGGAGACCTTGGACGAATTCGCCACCACGCTCGAAGGCTCGAAGGACTTCCATTCCGACCTCAATAAGCTCATTCGCGATACCATCGTCAAGCATAAGCGCATCATCTTCAACGGCGACGGCTACAGCAAGAGCTGGGAGATCGAGGCGGAGCGCCGCGGACTCCTCAATCTCCGCACGACCGCCGACGCCCTTCCCTGCTTCACCAAGGAGCCGAATCGCCGCCTCTTCGAGAAATACGGCGTATTCACCGACGCGGAGATCTATTCCCGCTATCGTATCCTCCTCGAGAGCTATTCCACCACGGTGGACATCGAGGCGCTGACCCTCGTGGATATGGTGAAACGCAATATCCTCCCCGCCACCGAGGCATACGAGAAGGAGCTCTGTGACCTCATCGCGGAGAAGACGACCATCCTCGGCGAAGAAAGCATAAAGACCGAGAAGACCACCCTCGAGAAGATCTCCCACCTCGCGGAAGAGCTCGTGGGGCTTCTGGGCGACCTCGAGAAGAAGATCGCCTACTCCAAAGGTCTCAGCGATCTGCCCCAAGCGACCTATTGCAAGGAAGAAGTCCTTCCCGCGATGGAAGACCTTCGCGAGGTCATCGACGCCCTCGAGTGTTTGG
The DNA here is from genome assembly GCA_017455385.1 of Clostridia bacterium. Lineage (GTDB taxonomy): Bacteria > Bacillota > Clostridia > Christensenellales > CAG-1252 > CAG-1252. The sequence continues at coordinate 1,640 of JAFTBD010000038.1, read as the reverse complement.
TGGACGCCGCCTTCTGGCGCTTCCCGACCTATAACGAACTCCTTTACAGCGTGAACTGATCGAAACGCCCGTCTGCAAACAGGCGTTTTTCACATCCGAAAAAAATGAACTTCATTTCAAATAAAATGCTATTCATTATGGATCCCGTCATCGGCGCCGAAGCGTTTTACGGGAAAACGGGCTTTACCAACGTCGCCATCCCTCTCCGCACGGAGGAGATCGGCGATATGGCTTTCTACGCCTGCAAAGATCTGCAAGAACTGAGGATCCCCGACAACGTGAAGATCATCGGGAATTACGCCTTTCGCGAATGCGAAAGTTTGGAGAAGGTGCGCTTGGGAACGGGCTTGAGGAGCCTTGGCAAGGGAGCTTTCGGGCATTGTCCGCGGCTTGAGAGCATCACATTTCCCGAGAACCTGCGAGAGATAGGCGACATGGCTTTCTATGACTGCCACGCTCTCTCCGAGGTCACCCTGAATGAAGGGCTCCGCTCCATCGGTGAATCGGCATTCGCCTGCACCGCGATCAGCGAGGTGACCCTCCCCGACTCTCTCACCGAACCGGGGGTGGGCGTCTTCTGCGCCTGTTCGCGCTTAACGACAATAACGATCGGCAAGGGGCTCGAAGCGATCCCGCCCGTGACTTTCGGCAATTGCGACGCGCTGACCACCGTGACCATCCCCGAGAATATCCGCAGGATCGAAGACCGCGCTTTCGAGAATTGTTTCTCCCTTGCGGAAATACGTCTCCCCGCCGCGCTCACCCATCTCGGGAAAGCTTTCCGCAACTGCGCGAAACTGCAAAATATCGCATACGGCGGCACGAGAGCGGAATGGACCGCCCTTGAGAAATCGGATGGCTGGGACAGCTCCCTCCCCGCGGGCTACTCCGTGCATTGCTCGGACGGAACGATATAGAAAAGTAAAACGCCTGCGAGTGCAGGCGTTTTTTTGTAAGTGAAAACCACCGGATAGTCCGGTGGTTCAAAATAGGTTTACCGATGAGTGGAAAATTTCCTCCTGTGTTAAAATTGGATTGTAGCCTAACTTCCAAAAAACACAGGAGGAAATTTTATGAATAATGACACAAACAGTTTAGCACACACGACGTGGAATTGTAAATATCACATAGTATTTGCACCGAAGTATAGAAGAAAAGTGTTCTTTGGACAAAAGCGACTTGAAATCGGAGCAATTCTACGGTCGTTGTGTGAATGGAAAGGCGTGGAAATTATAGAGGCAGAGGTATGCCCCGATCATGTACACATGTTGGTATCAATACCACCAAAACTTAGCGTGAGCGGATTTATGGGGTACATCAAAGGGAAAAGCAGTGTCTTAATATACCAGAAATACGCGAACATGAAGTTCAAATACAGGAATCGGGAATTTTGGTGTAGAGGGTATTATGTAGATACCGTAGGGAAAAACAAGAAAGCGATAGCGGAATACATCGCGAATCAGTTGAAAGAAGATAAAGAAATGGAACAGATGACAGTGTTTGAAGTAACCGACCCATTCAAAAAGTAATAACCGATTCGCGATAGGCAAGTTAGGCTACAGCACGATTTCGTGCCGCCTATGAAGGAGGGTTTTACCCGTTATATGAAAAACCACCAGGTGCACTGGTGGATTTTTATT
>JAFTBD010000037.1 GCA_017455385.1 Clostridia bacterium | reverse complement strand
TATATGGATCCCGCGAGAAACGGTGGGATCGCTGTCGAGATTCACCGTGACGAGGGTCTTGCCGCGGAAATACCGCACCAATCCCGCCGCAGGATAGACGACGAGGGACGTCCCCGCGATGATCATCACGTCCGCGGAGGAGATGGCGTCCACCGCGCCCGATATCACCCTTTCGTCCAATCCTTCGCCATAGAGGACGACGTCCGGCTTCACGATGCCGCCGCATTCGCAACGGGGAATGCCCGTTGTGGCTTTTATATCCGCGAGGGAATGGAACTTGCCGCACTTCATACAATAATTGCGGTGGACGGAGCCGTGGAGCTCATAGACCCGCTTACTGCCCGCGTCGGTATGCAAGCCGTCGATATTCTGCGTCACGACCGCAGAGAGCCTGCCCGCCGCCTCAAGCCTCGCGAGGAAATAGTGCGCGGCATTCGGCTTCGCGTCATAGGAGATGATCTTGTCGCGATAAAACTCAAAGAACTCCTCCGTGCGATCCGTGAAACAATCGTGGGACAGCATATATTCGGGCGGGAACTTGTACTTTTGGTGATACAGCCCGTCCGGACTGCGGAAATCGGGAATGCCGCTCTCCGTGCTGACGCCCGCGCCGCCGAAGAATACGAGGCGTCTCGCCCCGTCGATGATCTCCTGCAACTCATTGACCTCTCTCATATCCATAGCATAATAGTACCATAGATCGCATTCTCATTTCAATAGGAAGGTCAGAATTTGTCTCAAATGCAACAGGGCGCTTTTGCTTGCGGGAAAAGGGGGCGTGGTGATATAGTTAGCGTATGGATACAAGGTCGAATTTCCTCGCCGGACTGAAAAAAGGGATCCCCGTCGCCATCGCGTACCTCGCGGTGTCTTTCACCTTCGGCTTGGCGGCAAGGAGAGGAGCTTTCTCCCTGTGGTTCGCGACCCTGCTCTCCGCCACGAATCTGACCTCCGCGGGACAATTCACCGGCATCCAACTGATGCAACTCGGCGCGGGGTATTTGGAGCTGAGCCTCGCCGTATTCATCATCAATCTGCGCTACGCCTTGATGAGTTTTTCCCTCTCCCAACAGGTGACGATACGCATCAAACCCGCGACGCGCTTGGCGATGAGTCTCTTCCTGACCGACGAAGTATTCGCCCTCGCAAATGAAAAGGGCGCGGAGATCACCCCCGCCTACTACTTCGGTCTGGCGACTCTTCCCTACGTCGGCTGGCAACTCGGCACTCTCGTCGGGTATCTCTCGGGCGGCATATTCCCCTCCTCCGTGATCGCCGCCGCGGGCATCGCCATTTACTGCATGTATATCGCCATCTTCCTGCCGCCTATGAAACGCGGCAAAGGGATCGCCCTCGCCGTCCTCGTCGGCGCCGCGCTGTCTTGCGCCTTCTATTACATACCGTATCTGAATGAAATACCGATGGGATTTCGGGTCATCATCGCCGCCATAGCCGCCACCTTCGTCGCCGCCGCCCTCTTCCCGAAAAAGGACGAGGAAAAGGTGACGATCGCAGAGGATACCGCGCCTCACGAGGAGGAAACGAAATGACGCTCGGCTACCTCCTCCTCTCCGCCCTATTGATGTTCACGGCGACGGTCGTCCCTCGCTTCGTCCCCTTCGTCTTCATTAAGAGGAAGATATCTTCCCCTTTCTGGAAGTCTTTCCTCTATTACCTGCCCTACGCCGTCCTCGCCGCGCTGACATTCCCCTACGTCTTCTATTCGACGGGCAGCATCCCCGCCGCCGCGATAGCCACCGCCGCCGCCCTATTGATGAGCGTCTTCGAGCTGAATATGGCGATCGTCGCCGCCGTCTCTTTCCTCATCGCATTGGGGCTGGGGTTCCTATTCTGACACACAGAAGGGGCTACAGATCATAGATCCGAGCCCCTTCTGCTACATGAAGATCGTTCTTTACATAGGCAAGCGTACGCTTCTAGTCCCTGATGATTTTAGTACCATCCTCCTTGTAATAATCATAGGATTCGTCCCGGGTATGATATCCGCCGCTTCCGGGCTCCAATTCATCCGTTTTTGTTGAAATCATCACACCGTACTCGTAGGCATTTATATAAGTAAACTCCATAATCGTCGTGACCAATATCCAGTCCGTCAGCAACTCATAAGAAGTCCCGGCGATCCGCACAAGCTCTTTCGTGGTCAGATCCAAACGGTAATAGCACTTCACGCTTTCTTTCTCATCCCTCTCCGTATAAATATCTCCTATAAAGCGGGCCCAGCTTAACTTATAGCACGTAACATCTACATACTTCGAGAAGATGATCGTATTATTCATTTTATGCTCAAGCGTATAGCCTTCCTTGCCGTAATCAAGCACAAGAGTCTGATCGTAATCATACACCTTATTATCCTTGATCAAGAAACGATTCGTCGCATCATCGCATGCATTTCGCGCGGCAGTCCCGTCAAAAGCCTTTTCGCCAATGCTTGTAATGCTATTGGGTATCTTTACATAATTCAATTTTTCACATTTTGCAAACGCATAGGGCTCGATCTCTTTCACCCCTTCCGAGATCGTAACGGAAGTCAAATCGCGACATCCATAGAATGCATACTCTTTGATCGTTGGCACATTTCCGGGAATGACGATCGCCCCCGTGATCGGAGCGCCATTGATATGCAGCGTAAAATCAGCCTCGCCATAATTAGTTAAACACCTCATAATATAATACAAGCCATCGATTTGGCACCACCCGGCGATGTCGCCCAAAAAATGTATCTCTTTCATTTTTAAGGAGCCTGCTTCGTGTTTTTTCACCTCTTTTAGAGTGGAAGGTAAATACAGTTTCTCCAGCAAGAAGCATGCCTCCAGACAACCTTCGCTGATAGTTTCCGTTCCTTCCGGAATGACGATCTCTTTCAATATAGATCCTGCAAATGCAAACTCTCCTATGCCGACTCCGCTCGGGACCGTAAACGAAGTATCTTTTCTTCCGATCGGATATTGGATCAAGGTCTTTTTGTCTTCACTGTAAAGGACGCCGTTCACACTTGAAAAATACCTGCTATCCTTTTCTACGTAAAAATCTATAAAAGACGAGATCGGAGGGGTTGACTCATTTATAAAAAATCCACAGATAAATGCGAAATCTCCTATTTCCGTAACGCTTTTGGGGATCTTCACGAACTGTAATGCACTACATCCGACAAACGCCTCTTCGCCGATCGTTGTCAAACGACTGTTTTTCGCATAATACACGGAGGTCAATCCTCTACAATTTTCAAATGCATTATTTCCGATACTCGTCAAACTATCCGGAATCACGACCATCGTCAAAGAAGCGCAATCGTAAAATGCACTTCTCCCGATACTCGTCACTGCTTTCCCTTCATACGTTGCGGGGATCACGAGTTCGATATCCGTACAAGTACCCATCCCGACGACCTCATAGGTGTCATCCGTCTTCAAGACGTATTCCAGCCCTTCGCAGGGAATCATATCGCGAATGATCTCGTCGTCTTCGTCGGGATCATAATAGTAACTCTTTTCCCGCGTGATCCTGACCTTGTAGGTAACGTTGACGGTATCCTTCGTCACAATAATATAAAAGGTATTCTCCCCTTCTTCCAACTCTGCCAAGCCCGTAAGACTGTTTTTGCATCCTGCGTCCGTGTAAACGGCAAACGTGGAGGAAGCCATATCTACAGTCGACCAATTAAACTCCGACGTATCATTATCCACCGTGAATGTGATCGTTTTGTCGACAGCGTTCACAACCACATTTTTCGCTAACGGTACATTCTCAAATGCCTTTTTTATTTCTATATTGATCTTCGCCTTATTCTTCGCGTCTCCCGTCGCACTGCTACTTGACAAATCACATGCGGTGACGATCAAAAGCAATGAAACAAGCGCGATTATCGATAAAAAAACGATCAAAAACCTCTTTCGCATACGCATTCTCCTGTCATTTCTTACAACAAGTATTGTAATATAGATGGGATACTGTGTCAATCCCTTTTCTCCCCGCGCCTCACACGGGATCGACAACACAAAAAAAGGTCCCGAAGGACCTCTTTTTACATATCTTTAGATATCTTATCCAAATGCCGGTTCTCTCCATCCGGACTTTCCCAGACTGGTTACAATTGCGAAACAGTTATAGAAAAAGTTGACTATCCAGAGCGGAAAAAATTCTTCTCCCAATCCCAAAATATCTAAACAACATTGAAATTACAAGTATCCAATGCGTCAGCATCTGTTATGTAGTAGCATGTCCTCAGAGATTTGTAAAGATGTCTCAAAATGAATTCGATTATTCTGCTCGAAAGATATTCCCCCCTCAAATCTTCAACATTTCATCTTTTCATACAGGGCGCGTTAAGAGCCCCTATCTTCTCGCGCAAGCAAAGGAAATTCCTCTTTTTTTGACATTGCCGCGTGGTGATATTCGTCCGAAATTTCAGGCGAATTTTGCATTTTTGAGATATGAACTATCATTTTTTGGCCGGAGATATTGACTTTCCCTTATTTCCAGTATATAATAACATTACCGAATGGTATGACCTTATCGAATCACGCATTGCAGGAGGTAACACGCATGGGCAAAAGCTTTGAAGAATGGAAGATCGGAGATCCGATGATAAACGAGAGGGATTATTGGCAAGATCCCAATTATGTTCCCGCAGATCTCGAGAAAGCTCGTCTCGTCAAAAAGTTGGCGGAGATGATCACCGATCGTATCCCCAAAAAGCTCTTTCACAAGATCAATTATCGCGATCCCGAGTATTGGATCCTTGATATGATCCTTAACAAGGAACAGGTCAAGTTCCTTCTGAACTTCAAAAAGACGAGGGTGCCCTATTCCGTGCCCGAGCTCGCCGAAAGGAACAAAATGAGCCTCGAGGATACGCAAAAAATGGTGGAGCGCCTGCGCTGGATAGGCATCATCGAGCAAAATCGCGCCAAAACGCCCGACAGGCATTTGCAGTACGAACTCCCCATTTTCGTTCCGGGCAGCGCGGAATTCATGATGATGCAAGAAAAGCTGACGGACGAATTTCCCCAGCTCGCCACCTTCTTCAACCTGATGACGCAGATCCCGCTCGCGGGCGTGACGGAGCTCGTTCCTCCGGGCGGCGCGGGCATCGGCATGCACGTCATTCCCGTCGAAAAGGCGATCTCCGCCGAGAGCCACAGCGTTCCCGTGGAGCACCTCTCCCGTTGGATAGATAAGTACGATAAATTCGGTATCTCCGAATGTTCCTGCCGTAAGCAACAAGCTATGCGCGGCGAAGGATCGGGCGAGATAGCGGGCAACTACTGTATCGGTGTGGGCGACATGGCGGAATACATGGATGACCGCGGCATCGGCCATTACGTCACCAAGGAAGAAGTCTACGAGATCCTTGAACGTGCCGAACGCCACGGCTACGTGCACCAGATCACCAATATCGACGGCGAAGATAAGATAGTCGCCATCTGCAACTGCGCGCCCGGCGTATGTAACGCGTTGCGTACCTCGCAGCTATTCAACACGCCCAACCTGTCCGCTTCCGCCTATCGTGCGCACGTGGATAGTAAGAAATGCGTCGCGTGCGGTAAGTGCGTGGAAGTATGCCCCGTCGGCGCGGCAAAACTCGGACAAAAACTCTGCAAAAAAGACGGCAGCCCGGTCAAGTACCCCAAGACCCAGCTCCCCGACGCTCGCAGATGGAGCGCGAAGAAGTGGAATTACAATTATCGTGACGACGCCAAGATAAACTGTTACGACAGCGGCACCGCTCCTTGTAAGACCGCCTGCCCCGTCCACCTATCCGTACAAGGCTACGTCAAGATGGCAGCGGAAGGTCGCTATGACGAGGCGCTCAGGCTCATCAAGCAAGACAACCCCCTGCCGATGATCTGCGGCGCGGTGTGTAACCGCCGTTGCGAAGACGCCTGCACGAGAGGAACGGTGGACGCTCCTATCGCCATCGACGAGATCAAGAAGTTCATCGCCGCACGCGACCTCAATAAAGAGGATCGTTACGTGCCCCTCTGCGAAAAGCATGACGGCGGCATGTGGGACGACGAGTATAAAGTGGCTGTGATCGGCAGCGGCCCCGCCGGTCTGTCCGCGGCATATTTCCTTCGCCGTGACGGATATCCCGTTACCATCTTCGAGAAAGAAAGCCGCGCGGGCGGTATGTTGTCGCACGGCATCCCCTCCTATCGACTGGAAAAGAACGTGCTCGAAGCCGAGATAGACGTCATCAAAGAAATGGGCGTGGAATTCCGCTTCGGTGTGGAAGTGGGCAAAGACCTCACCATCGACGACCTGCGCAAGCAAGGATATAAGGCATTCTTCATCGCCATCGGTATGCAAGGCGGCCGTTTGGCAGGCGTACCCGGCGAAGACGCCGCAGGTGTGGAAACGGGCGTCAGCTTCCTGAGACGTATCAACAACGATCATTCCGTCCGCTTGACGGGTAAGACCATCGTCATCGGTGGCGGAAACGTGGCGATAGACGTCGCGGGCAGTGCGCTGCGCGCAGGCTCCGACGAAGTGACGATGCTCTGCTTGGAGCAGCCGAACGAGATGCCCGCAGCGAAGGACGAGATCAAAGAGGCGCTCGAGGACGGCGTGAAGATCAACAACGGTTGGGGACCCAAAGAGGTAGTATCCGAGAACGGACACGTTACTGCCGTCGTATTCAAGCGTTGCATAAGAGTATTCGACGAGAACCACAAGTTCTCCCCTGTCTATGACGAAAACGACACGATCACCCTTCCCTGCGACAACCTGCTCCTCTCCATCGGACAGAGCGTCATTTGGGGCGATCTGCTGAAAGGCACCAAGGTGGAGCTGAGACCGAACGGCACCGTCGTCGCAGATCCCGTGACCTTGCAGACCGCAGAACCCGACGTCTTCGTGGGCGGCGACGTATTCACGGGGGCGCGCTTCGCTATCGACGCCATCGCAGGCGGCAGAGAGGGCGCAGTATCCATCAATCGTTTCGTCCATCCCGGCAACAGCCTGACCATCGCGCGTGATCTGCGCAATTTCATCGAACTGGATAAAGGCGATATCGAGGATCCCACCTCGCTGGAAGGCTTCGATAATGCGCCTCGCCAGATACCCGGCAAGAAGGCGGGAAGAGCAAGCGCCACCTTCGACGATCTGCGACTCACTTTCACCGAAGAACAGGTCAAGAAAGAGGCGGCGAGATGTCTCGGTTGCGGTGCGACGACCGTCGACACCAATCGTTGCGTCGGTTGCGGTCTCTGCACGACGAAGTGCGAGTTCGACGCCATCCATCTGACCCGCGACGTCCCCGCAGCAAGCAATATGTATCGTTCCGAGGACAAGGTAAAAGCCCTGCTCCCCTATATGGCGAAACGTGCCATCAAAATACTCTTTACGAAACCGAAAGATGAGTGATACCCCCTTTGACATCATCGAAGTACGCGCGGGCGTAGAAGCGGAAAACGAACGTTTCGCCGCCCAAGTGCGCGATATCACCGCAAGAAAAGGCGTCTTCCTCATCAACCTAATGGCATCCCCCGGGGCGGGCAAGACCACCCTTCTATGCCGCATCATAGACGCGCTGTCCCCTACGTACAAGATAGGCGTGATGGAAGCGGATATGGACGCCGACGTGGACAGCTACACCGTTACGGCGCACGGCGCCAAAGCTCTGCAACTACGCACGGGCACATCCTGCCACGTAGATGCGAAAATGATGCTGCGCGGGCTGGACTGTTTCCAAGACCCATTACCCGACGTGATCATCCTCGAAAACGTAGGTAACCTCGTCTGCCCTGCCGAATTCGACGTCGGCGCAGACCTGAAACTGATGATATTGAGCGTGCCCGAAGGGGACGACAAACCGCTCAAATACCCGCTGATGTTCACGGTGTCCGACCTAATGGTCATCAACAAGATAGACACCGCCCCCATCTTTGACTTCAATACAGAAAAATGCAAGGCGCACGTGCGTGCATTGAACCCCGAAATGCAGGTCTTCCCCCTATCGGCGAAGACGGGGGACGGCATGGACGCTTTTCTATCCCGACTGCAGGACGTGATAGCGCATACCCTGACGGAAAAGCGTAAAGGAGCAGCGAAATGATAAAAGTCATAGAGCTGAAAAGGACTGTCACCGATTCCAACGACCGTGACGCGGAACGTCTGCGCCGCGAGCTGAAAGATCGTGGAATATTCCTCCTCAATCTGATGAGTGCGCCCGGCAGCGGAAAGACGACCCTGCTCTCGCGCACGATCACCGACCTTGCGGGCAAAGCGCGCATCGGCGTGATGGAAGCGGACATCGCCTCCGACGTGGACGCCCTGCGTATCAATGCCCTCGGTGCGGAAAGCATACAGGTACACACCGACGGCATGTGTCATATGGACGCGGGTATGACGAGGAGCGGACTGGAAGGACTGGGCTCCGACTCGGAGATCGTCTTTTTGGAGAATATCGGTAACCTCATCTGCCCTGCCGAATTCGACACCGGCGCACACCGCAACGTGATGATCCTAAGCCTGCCCGAGGGGGACGACAAGCCGCTGAAATATCCCTTAATGTTTCAAAAATGCGACGCATTGATCATCACCAAGATGGACGCCGCGTCCTATTTCAACTTCGACCTTCAAGCGGTAAAGGAGAGGGTCCGTGCGCTGAGCAACACGATACGGATATTCCCCCTTTCCGCAAAAAGCGGCGAAGGAATGGCAGAGTGGGAAAGCTGGCTACTGACGGAATGGGAGAATCATAAAAATGCATGAACTCGGCATCGTAAAACACGTGATAAAAACATTGCACGACGTGGCGCTGGAAAACAACGTCCGTCGCATAGGCTCTGTCACCTTAGAGGTAGGCGAAGTGTCGGGCGTCGTGCTGGATCAACTGGTGGACTGCTGGAACTATTTCCGTGAGAAGGACGAACTGGTGAAAGGCGCGCCCCTCTTCGTGGAAAGAGTCCCTGCCGTGACCTTCTGCACCACTTGCGAGAAGGAGTACCCGACCGTGGCGCACGGCAAGACCTGCCCGCACTGCGGAAGCACGGAGACATACCTTTTACGCGGCAATGAATTTTCCATCAAGCAGATCGAGGCGGAAGTGAACGAAGACGCTTGACCGCCCCTCCATAAACGACAAAAAAAGCACCTTCTCGACTATGCCTTGAAGGTGCTTTTGTTTTACACAAAGTATCTCATTCTTTCGGAGCGTCTTTCGGAGACTCTTTCTTGCCGTTATTCGCAATGAAGCTGACAAGAAGCCACAAACCGATCCCGCCGAGGAGCGTCCACAGAGCCACCCAACCGTCTTGCGGATCGTCGAAAGAAAGGAATCCTTCGCCGCCGATGGCGGAAGCGATGCAGTCAACGAGCCACATCAAGGTCGCCGAACCGAAAGTGATCGCCAAAAAGTCAAGGTGCAATCTCTTCCTGTCGCGGAAGAAAAACCATAATACGCCCGCAATGATCGTGCACGCCAAAGCCGTAAGGAAATACATGATCACACCTCCTCGTTGGCTTCTTTGAGCTGCGCCTTTTTATGCTTTCTGTATTTGATAAGATCCCACAGGAAAGTCCCGACGCCCCAAGCGACCACGAGCAGAGCAAACATCCCGACGCCGACGGTGCCCATTTCGTGAAGCATTTCGGAAGCAGAGGCGGGATCGGACGCGGCGGTCAGAAAGGGCGGGAAGGGAACGACTTCTCCATGAATGACGTGTTCGCCCGCAAGAAGGAAGGAACCCGTCCAAAGGGTCGTAGCCAAATATTTCAGCCTTGTGGACCACTTGGTCTCGCAACCGAACTTATACTCTTTGATCTCGGTCTCTGCGATCTCTGTCTTTTTATTCTCTTTCTTTGCAACGACCTTCTGCGCAACCGTAGCGCCGATCGCTGCCGCTGTACTTACCAAAAAACATGCCATATATCGTGTTCTCCTTTTGATACGTTTCCGTTGGGCGAAAACCATCTATATATACTATGTATATATATTATAGCATATTTATTCTGTTTTGGGAATACCTTTCTTGTTTTTTATTTTCCGTAAAAAAAGGACGGCGGAGAGCCGTCCCGGTTTATTTATGAGATCACTGCCGCGCATCAAAAGCCTGCGTCCGTCCTTGCCTGCTTGGTGGCGAGATAAACGACCTCGTTATTTTGCCCGCTGTAGAGATCCCCTATTCTCATAAAATCAATATTGTCGGAGGCGTAGTCCACGGAGGCAAAAAAGAAGATGTGGATCTCCTCCTCTCCCTTGACCGCATAGAGATAATTGTCCAGTTCATGCGCCATGATGGAGGAGATGGCGTCCTCCTTCTCCACGTATCTATCACCCGACATCACTGTGACTTCGTAGCCTGCGTTCGTCAGATTGGTCTTGGCTTCGTCAAGTGTAACGCTCTTGAAGAGCCCGCACCCCGTCAAACCGATAGCCATAACCGACAGCAGAAACACCAAGATCAATAAGAATGATATTGCTTTTCTCATAATAAAACTCCTTGTAAATGTTATTTATTCTATTATAACACCAAAACGCGGAACATGTATTTACGAAATTCGGATCGATAAAAAACAGAGGTCTCCGAAAAGACCCCTGTTTTCATATTCCTCATTTCAGCGACTTCGGAGAAGAGTGCAGATGCAAGGCTCGACAAGCCGACGGATAGGCGCGTACTCCTTGTACGCAACTATTCGGCGGCGCAGACAGAAACACAGCAGATGCGCCCTTATACGAAGTCGTTATTTCGGCTTATTTGCCGAAATAACGGTCAAGCAAGCCTTTGAACGCCTTGCCATGGCGCGCCTCGTCGCGTGCCATCTCATGCACGGTGTCGTGGATGGCGTCGAGCCCGAGCTCCTTCGCCTTCTTGGCAAGAGCGGTCTTGCCGGCGGTGGCGCCATTCTCGGCGTCAACACGCATCTGGAGGTTCTTCTGCGTGGAGTCGGTGAGGACTTCGCCGAGGAGCTCCGCGAACTTAGCGGCGTGCTCCGCCTCCTCCCAAGCAGCCTTCTCCCAGTATGCGCCGATCTCGGGATAGCCCTCACGGTAGGCTACGCGCGCCATAGCAAGGTACATACCCACCTCGCTGCACTCGCCCTCGAAATTGCTTCTCAAGCCGTCAACGATCTCCTTATCCACACCCTTCGCAACGCCGAGCACGTGCTCAGCCGCCCAGGTGAGCGCCTCCGCTTCCTGCTTATTGAACTTGCTACCGGGGACTTTGCAGACCGGGCAAAACTCGGGAGCGGTGTCTCCCTCATGAACGTAACCGCATACGGGACAGATCCATTTAGCCATAATTATTTCTCCTTATACTTTATTTGCGCTTTTTTCGGGAATACCCGATGATATAAAACACTTTTATTATTATACAATAAAAGCCGCCCTCTCGTCAATAGTGAAAAAGGGCGGCTCCTGCTTTTATGTTAAGAGTTACCTTGCATAGCAAACTTCGCTCGCCGTTAGGCGAACTTAGTTAAAACTTGACTTTCGCCCAGATCGGGAAATGATCGGAAGGATAAATGCCGTCATAGAGCGTCTTATCGATGCCTGTATCGATGAGCGTCGCGTCCTTCGGCAGGAATATGAAGTCGATCCACTCCTCCGGCTTCTCACCGAAGCCATTGAAGGTGGCGCCGAAAACGTCGCCGCGGAAGTCCTTGCTGTCCTTCAGCATCTCTTCAAAGGGCTGTAGGCTCTTCTCCCCTTTCACGGCGTTCATGTCGCCCGTAACGATGACCTTGCCCTCCGCCTTCCTGACTCTGTCCGCGAGGACGAGGAGCTGGCGGATCCTGACTTCCTCGATGCGATAATCGGGGTGGGTATTGAAAACGGTCACGACGGTGCCGTCCTTGTCGCGGAGCTTCACGAAGGTGGCGATACGATAATGCCACGAATCCTCGAACTTGCTCTGCACGTCGGGGGTGTCGGAGAGCCAGAAGGTGCCGCTGTCCAAGAGGGTGAAACGCGCGGCATTATAAAAGATGGGGCAAGCCTCGCTGTGCACGCCTCTATTCTCACGGTATCCGATCACAGGCTCATACCCCGTGAGGTGCTTTTTGAGAAAGGCGAACTGCGGCGGATGGACCTCCTGCAAGCAAAGGACGTCTGGCGCGAGCTTCTCTATCTCGCAGAGAACGTATTTTGCGCGGACGTACCAATGGCACTTGCCGTGATCGGCATTGTGATTAAAATAGCGGATATTGTAGCTGACGACCGTGACGTCCTCGCGCGGGGCGGGAGCGGAAACGGTCTTTTTCAGAAGAGAATACGAAATGTAAGAGAAGGGATTCATAGTATGCCTCGATATCAGAATTTTACCTTCGCCCAAATGGGGAAATGGTCGCTCGGATAGATGCCGTTATAGACGGTGTCCACCTTGCCGACTGCCTTCACGTCGGTGTCCGCGGGGAGGAAGATGTAGTCCAAGCCCATCATGCCGTCCTCGTCGTCTTTATCGTAGCCATTGTAGGTGACGCCGTAATTCGTCATTCCGGGGAAGGTCGTGCTGTCTTGCAGGAATTCCTCGAAAAGCGCGAGACCCGCCGCACCGTCCGTGCGGTTCCTGTCCGAATTGAAGTCGCCGAGAACGATCACCTTGTCCGCGGTGCTCGCTTTCGCCTTCTCCGCGGCGACGCCGAGCTGCTTGATACGCGCCTCGGGGTGACCCCAGTCGGGGTGGAGATTATAGACGGCAATGATCATATCGTTATTTGCCTTATCTTTCAAGTTCACGTAGGTGACGATGCGGTTCTCGCCGCTGCCCCAATCGACGCTCATCACGTCGGGGGTCTCGGACAGCCAATAGGTGCCGCTCTCGACGAGCTCGAAACGCGCCTCGCTATAGAAGATGGGACAGGACTCGCTGCGCCAACCTCTGTCGTCGCGATAGGTGACGACGGACTTGTAACCTTCGAGGTGCTTGGTCAAGAATTCGTACTGCCCCGGCTGCACTTCCTGTGAACCGAAGATATCCGGCTTTACCGCCTCGATATTCTTGAGGAAATACTCTGCGCGCTTATACCAACGGCAGTTGCCCGTATCCATCTTGCTGGTGGACCACCACTTCTCTTTGCGGCGGATATTCGCGCTCATGACGACGAGGGATCCGTCCTCTGCCAAGGCAGGCGCGGACACCGTGTAGTCCAAAGAAGAATACGCGAAATAGCCAAACGCGCCCAACGTCGCGATCACGGCGATGACGACCGCCAAGATCACGGCGGGAATAACAATCAAAATGACTTTTTTCATTTCTTCGTGCCTCCCGAAAAAACTCTAACTCATTATAGGCTTCTCGCGCGCGCAAGTCAAATCTTTCGCGCTTGTTTTCGGCGTAAAAATTACCCGAGGAGCTTCGCCGCGATCTTGCGATTGCGCGGACGCTGGAGCTCGAAATCCACGAACTTCTCGAAGTCCGCTTTGCAGAGGAATAAGTCCAGGATCCCCTCGTGCGAAACGGTGGAGAGGATGGGCTCGCCGCCCTCCGTCACCTCGAGATCCTCATAGCAGAGAGGCGTCTCTCCGAGATAAAAGGCGCCGTAATCGTACCCTTCCTCGGGATCGTCGCCGAGGGAGGAATCGAGAAGCGCATCCTTGATCTCGCGCGTCAGGGTGAACGCACACGCTTCATAAAGCTCGTTGCCGTCGCCGAAAGTGACTCGCGGAGAGAGGCTCTTATGAAATGCCTCGTCCGACTCGGTGAGATAGGCGTAGTCCACCGTCACGTGATAGGAACGGCGTATCTGCGACTTGACCTCTTCCTCTTGACGGATGAGATCCGCCACGTATTTGGCATAAGACTCATTGGTGACGTCGCCGCCGAGATAACTGCGGAGAGAGTCATTCGCCCGCGCGGGATCAAATGTCTTCGCGCTCTCGATATAAGCACGCTCGCGCGCCTCGATCTTCGCCTCTTTCTCGCGGAATGCCGCTTCCAGAAGCGTGGCGTCGAAGGGACGCAATAGGCAATTCGTGTGACATTTGGCAGCCGTGCCGATCTCGATGGCGAAGCGGATCATCACCGCCCGCTCCGCGGGGGTCAGATCCCCCGTGAACATAACGTTCCTTTTCATATCGCTCCTTCCGTGAAACGTATAAAAATGCGTTTCGACGTCCAATATTTGACCGAGGGGACGTATATTTCCGCTCGAAACGGGTATATTATACTATAAAAACGGCGAAAACACAACATTTAGAGTGAATCCGCCTATTGACACGCTATATTTTGTATGATATAATGATGTTGACATAATTTGTCTAAGGGAGGTATTTTCAAATGACAAAGAACGATTTAGTAAAAGCTATCGCCGCTAAAGCAGCACTCACCAACGCACAGTCCGCGAAGGCTGTTGACGCTTTCATCGAGGCGATCACCGAGGCTCTGAAGGCAGGCGAGAAAGTGAGCCTTGTCGGCTTCGGCACCATCGAGCTGAAGGATGTTCCCGCGAAAGAGGGCATCAACCCGCTCACCGGCGCGAAGATCAAGATCGCGGCGAGCAAGAAGCCCGTTATGAAGTTCGGCAAGTCCTACAAGGACGGCTTCAACGCGTAATCACTGTTCGTAAAGAAAAGCTAAATCAAAAAAAGTCGGCGAGGAGCCGACTTTTTTCTATGTATAGGCGGGTCGTTACTCGCAGATATAGACGCCCGTCTCCCCGTCCGTCTCATCGAAAGCGACTGAGATCATCTCCTTCAAAGAGGTGGGGATATTCTTGCCGACAAAGTCCGCGCGGATCGGGAGCTCACGGTGTCCCCTGTCCACGAGGACGGCGAGCTGGATGGTCCGAGGTCTTCCCTTGTCCAATATGGCTTCGATCGCCGCACGAACGGTGCGCCCCGTGAAGAGGACGTCGTCCAAGAGGATGATATTCTTATTCACGACCTCGCAAGGAAAGTCAGAACTGATGACGGAAGCGTCATCCGAGAGCTCCGTGAGGTCGTCCCGATAGAGGGTGATGTCCAGGGAGCCGCAAGGGATGTCCTTCCCTTCGATCCGCTTGATATTCGTTCGAATGCGCTCCGCCATCGGCACACCGCGCGTCTTGATGCCGAGAAGGACGAGATCCTCCGTCCCTTTATTCCGTTCCAATATCTCGTGCGAGATACGCAGGAGCGCGCGCTCGACGCTCATCGCGTCCATCAAGATGGTCTTGCGTCTCATCAGAGTTTCTCCACCTCGTCCATCAGGGCGTTCAGATAATCCAGCTCGACGAGCTCGATCTTGCCGCTGTCCTCGAGCGCGGTGATGGCGGGATCGATGGGGAGCTCCTCCACCACCTTGCCTGTGTCCTTCCGGATCCTCTCCGCCTTGCTCTCGCCGAAAATGCGGTGTTTCTCCCAGCAATTCGTGCAAATGAAATAGGACATATTCTCCACGAAGCCGATCACGGGAACGTGAAGAAGCTCAGCCATCTTGACCGCCTTCTGCACGATCATCTCCACGAGATCCTGCGGCGTGGTGACCACGATGACGCCGTCCAAGGGAATGGACTGCATCACGGTCAAGGGAACGTCGCCCGTGCCGGGAGGCATATCCACAAACATATAGTCTACGTCCTTCCAGACCACCTGCGACCAGAAATTTTTCACCATACCCGCCACGACGGGTCCGCGCCATACGACGGGATCGGTCTCATTCTCCAAAAGAAGATTGATGCTCATGATCTGCGTGCCGAAAGCGGTCTCCATCGGGAGAATGCCCGACTCGTCCCCATACGCCCTGCCATGCACGCCGAATGCGCGCGGAATGGAGGGACCCGTGATGTCCGCGTCGAGGATCGCCGCGCGATACCCCCTGCGCTGACACGTCACCGCCAAGAGAGAAGTCACGAGCGACTTGCCGACGCCGCCCTTCCCGCTGATGATGCCGATGACCTTCTTGACCCGAGCGAGCTCGTGGAGAGGCTCCTTGGGAATGCCCCCCTTCCTCTCGCCGCAATTCTCCGAGCAACTGTCACAATTATGATCGCAAGCCATAATAAACCTCACATAGTTTAGTATGATAATTTTACCACAAATATAGGGAAAAGTCAACAAATATACGCGAAGCGTATCGCTACACGTAGTTACGAATTAGGAATGAAGGTAGCGCTGACGCGAAAGATGGCAAACCACCTAGGCGCTTTACAAAATCCGGCAACGGCATTTTACTAAATCAAGCGAGCACGGAGAGGAGTACAGTCGCGAGGCAGATTCACCCCAAGAAATATTTAGTTTCTTGGGGACCCCGAGACGAAAAACCGCACAGGCGCTTTACAAAATCCAGCGACGGCGGAGAGTGGTGCAGAGACGAGCGCTCTATGAAGAAACGGGCAGGCGCGTACTGATCGTACGTAACTGCCCGTTGATGAATTAGTTAGCGAAGTATATGTGCCGCTATACGCTGTCGCTTATTTCGTGCCGAAGAGACGATCGCCCGCGTCGCCAAGTCCGGGCAGGATGTAACCGTGCTCATTCAGCTGGCGATCCACCGTCGCCACATAGATCTGCACGTCCGGATGCGCCTTCGCAAGGGTCTCCACGCCGACGGGCGCCGCGATGATGGACATCTGCTTGATCTTCTTGCAGCCGCGCGCTTTCAGCATATTGATCGCCGCCACGGCACTACCGCCCGTCGCGAGCATCGGATCGAGGACGATGACCGTCTTATTCTCCACACCGTCGGGAAGTTTGCAGTAATACTCGCAGGGCTCCAAGGTCTCTTCGTTCCTGTAAAGACCGATGTGACCTACTTTCGCGGTGGGGAGCAAGGTGTGGATGCCATTCACCATGCCGAGACCGGCACGGAGCACGGGAACGACCACAACGCTCTTCTCCTGCACGACTGTCTGGCGGCAAAGCTCCAACGGGGTCTTGACGTCGATCTCGGTGGTGGGGATGTCCTTCAGGCTCTCGAAAGCCATCAACGTGGTGATCTCCTCCACGAGCTCACGGAACTCTTTCATTCCGGTGTTCTCATTGCGGAGAATGGCGATCTTATGATTGATAAGCGGATGATTAAATACCGTTACGTTCTTGGGAAAAGTCATTTCAGTTCTCCTTGTATAGCAGTATGGGAGACCGAAGTCTCCCATTAGCTATTTTGTTATTATATCGATTATTGTGCGTCGGTGGTGTCCGCAGGAGCTTCTTCCGCAGGAGCTTCTTCGCTCGCGGCTTCTTCCGTTCCGCCGACCTCAAGGCTGGTATTGGGACCGACCGCCGCAACGATCAGGCTCTCGGGTTCGTCTTCCTCGCCCTCTGCGGGAGCGATGGTCGCATTCTTCTTCTCGATGTAATTCATCAAAGCATAGACGCAGATGCCGAGGATGAGAGCCGTCGCGATCTCGGTGATCTCGATGACTTCGACGGAAGCACTGCCATTGACGATGCCATACGGGATCTTGATGGCGAGGCCACCGATACCCGCAATAAGGATCGCGCTGACCGTGAAGAGATTCTTATTCTCGCCGAGGTCGATCTCTTTGAACATCTTAAGACCGCTGACAGCGATGAATCCGTAAAGGGTCAAGCACACGCCGCCCATGACACAGCTCGGGATGGTCTGCAAGAGAGCCATGATCGGGCTGACGAAGGACAGGACGATACACATGATAGCCGCCACGAAGATGGAGCGGATGGAAGCGTTCTTGGTGATAGCCACGCAACCGACGGACTCACCATAGGTGGTATTCGGGCAGATACCGAAGATGGTACCCGCGATGGAACCGACGCCGTCGCCGAGGAGGGTCTTCTCGAGACCCGGCTCGCCTTCAACGAGGTCACGGCCGATAATGGAACCGAGGTTCTTGTGGTCTGCGATGTGCTCGGCGAAAACGACGAGCGCAACGGGGATGAACGCGATGGCGATCTTAGCGACGCCCGCACCGGTCAGCGTAGAAGCACCGGCGATGCCCGCCTCACCATTGACCATCTCTTTAATCGCCTCGATGAGACCGAAGCGCGGATAGTTGAAGAAGGAAGTGAACTTCACCGTGGAGAAGTTATCAACGAGCGGAGCCCAGTTGATGATCTTGAGGTAATCTGCGTCGCAGGCATAGCCGAAGATGGAGAAGAACGCCGCGCAAGCATAACCCGCGCCGATACCGATGATGAAGGGGATGAGCTTCATCGTCTTGAACTTCTTCTGCGAGGAGCAGATGACG
>JAFTBD010000036.1 GCA_017455385.1 Clostridia bacterium | reverse complement strand
ATTTTTTGTCGAGGATAGGGGGATTTCCGTTTTTATTCATAGACCCGAGGGCGCGTCCATATATTTAGAATGTGCAAAATACCGCACCCAATAATCCATAGCGAGGTAATATATGATCAACGTCACAGATATCTTATCCAAAGAAGTCCTGTCCCTCTCGGACGCCGCCCCGATCGGGATCATCGCGAACGTCTATATGTCCCCCGATCTGTCGCGCATAAGAGGCTGGACGGTCGTCGAGGAGGAGAGCGACGACGAGAAACTCCTGCCCCTTCCCCGCATCATCGGGCGCACGGACGTCGTGACCGTGATGAACATTTCCGCCCTAAAGACTCCTTGCGGCGTCAAGTGTCCGCTCGGCATGCGGGTATACGACAGCGAAGGAAGAGCGCTCGGCATCCTCCGAGAAGTCATCGCCGACGAAACGGGAAAAACCGCGACACTCTCTATAGGAGAGAAAGACTATGCGCCGTCCGACGTCCTTCGCGCGAGCCGTAGCGGCGTCATCCTTCGTTCTCCCGCGCACGGAGACCTCCACGTGAAACGCGCGCCCGCGAAGAAGTCCCGCCGTCCGCGCCCCGCAGCACAACCTGCGTCTGTAGTCCAAGACGTCGCTCCCGAAACGGAGACCCTCCCGCAAGCTACGCCCGCGATCTCCTATGGGGAATATGCCTTTCTCCTCGGACGAACGGTGAGCAAAGACATCGTCGCGGACGGACGGATGATCGCGAAAGAAGGCACGCAAGTCGACGCGGAGATCATCGAGAAAGCGCGCAAACAAGGGAAACTCGTGGAACTGACGGTGAATAGCAAAAAGGTATGAGGAAAACGTTCCCTTTCCTTCTTTTCCTCTTCCTTCTTCTATGTCTCGGCGCCTGCGCGGAACTGAGCACGCCCGAGCCATCCGAGGCGCCGCTTCGTCGAACAAGGTACGAGATAGAGGCGGAACTCCTCACGGACACGCACACGCTGAACGTGACGACCACTATCCGTTACACCCTGCCGCAAGATCTCGCGGCGGTGAAACTGCGACTGTACGCGAATGCTTATCAAGAAGCGGTCGTTTCCCCGTCGAAAGTGTCCGCCGCTTATCCCGTCGGGTTCGACCGCGGATGGTGCGAAGTCGTCTCGATCTCGGGAAGCGAAGATTTGCCCTCGTATGATATCGGCGTGGAAGACCCCACCGTGCTGACCGTACGCCTCGCATCCAAACATAAACGAGGGGACGAGCTTACCCTCTCCCTGCGGACAGTCATCCGGCTCGCGAACGTAAAACACAGACTCGGATATGACAGCGACAGTTATACTCTCTCCGGATTCTACCCCGTAATCTGCCCTTTCGAGGACGGGAAATATCGGACGGATACCTATTATCCTTACGGCGATCCATTCTTGCACGAAACGTCCGACTTCGATGTGACCCTCGCCCTGCCTGTCAATATGGAAGCGGCGGCATCCTCTTTGCCGCTCGACCTTCGGACGGAAGGGAAGAGAGCCATCCGACGCTATCAAGCCGCCGAGATGCGAGAATTCGCCTGCGTGGCATCTCCTCGACTTCTCTATAGAGAAGACAGATCGGGCGACGTCACCGTCCGTTACTACTACGAGAAGGACTCGAAATACGCGGAGACGCTCGCCTGCATCCGAGAAGCGGTCACCACCTTCGAGGCGGCTTTCGGCTCTCATCCTTACCCCTCTTTCACCGTCGTGCAAGCGCCTTTTTTCGAGGCGGGAATGGAGTTCTCGGGGCTGGCGATCGTGAATAAAGAGCTGTCCGCGTCCGAACGAAAAAGAGCTATCCTGCACGAGACCGCGCACGAATGGTGGCACGGAAAAGTAGGGAGCGACGAAGTGCGGCACCCATGGCAGGACGAAGCCTTGGCGGAATATTCCGTCCTCTATTTCTATGCTTGTCACCACGAAGACTCTATCGTGAAAAAAGCCGTGGACGACGCCACGGAAGAATACGTTATCTATGCCTCCCTCAAAGGCGATGCGCCTGTTTCGCACCCACTCTCCCTCGGAGAGGACGGCTACGTAGAGACCACCTACCGAAAAGGGCTCCTGATGATGATCTCCCTCGCGGAGATAAAAGGATATGACGAGGTGAACCGTGCGCTCCGAGCATATACCGACAGGCACGCGAATGCCGTCGCGTCCCCCGACGCATTTCTCGAGGCGATGCAAGATCTGACGGATGACCCGGACTATTTCGATCGCTGGCTCTACACCCCGCTCCCGCTCGAATAGAAAAACGGCGCGACATTACTGTCGCGCCGCTCTTTTTCTTGCGATACGATTACGCCAAGATACGGATGAAGAGATCGTATTCCGCCTGGGTGAGCTTGTTGTCGCTGACCAAGATGCAGAGACCGAAGAGGCAGATATTCATCTTGAGGTCGTCATCGAGGGAATCAGCCATCTTATCCATCACGGTGATGAAGTCGCCGCTCGCGCCGCCATTGGAAAGCTTGTAGAAGTCTTCATAGCTCAGGTCCAAATTGTAGATGGACTTGATGAGCTGATACTCTTCAGCAGAGCAAACTCTGTCCGCGCTGACAAACAAGGCAATGTAGCCGAGCAT
>JAFTBD010000035.1 GCA_017455385.1 Clostridia bacterium | reverse complement strand
TGAAACTTGCGCGCATCCGCACCGCAGACGGGGACTTTTTCGCACAGGTGAAAGAGGACGGGTATCATCTCATCCTCGGAAATATCTTCGACGAATGGGGGGCTCTGTCCGATCCCTACGAGGGGGAGACCACTTTGCTCCCGCCCGTTCAGCCCTCGAAGGTGGTTTGTTTGGGCGCGAATTATAAAAAGCACGCGGAAGAACTGCATTTGGACGTTCTCCAGGAGCCGACGATCTTTCTGAAGCCGCCCTGTTCCGTTATCGCGAGCGGGGAGCCGATCATCTATCCCGCTTGTGCTACCAAGGTGGACTACGAGGCGGAGCTCGCCGTCGTCATCGGGAAAAGGGCACATAACGTCTCGGAAGAGGACGCGCTCTCGTACGTGCTCGGTTACACCGCGGCGAATGACGTCACGGAGCGCGATATGCAGGCGCGAGACGGACAATGGACGCGCGCGAAGAGCTTCGATACCTTCTGTCCCCTCGGGGCGTACATCGAGACCGAAGCCGATCCCTCCGATCTCGTCGTTATCGGGAAGAAGAACGGCACGGTCGTTCAGCGCGGGCACACGCGCGACCTTATAAATAGCGTCGAAAGAGCCGTCAGTTTCATCAGCGGTATTATGACCTTGGAGGCGGGCGACGTCATCTTGACGGGTACGCCGGAAGGGATCGGATCGCTCGCTGTCGGCGATATATTCGAGGTGGAGATCGAGGGAGTGACCTCTCTCGAGAATCCCATTCGGAAGGAGTGAGAATGAGAAGAAGGCTACTGACTGCATTCATATCCGTAGGGCTCATCGTCGTGCTCCTCGCTTCTTGCCTTCTCGTCTATGGTTGCAAGAAGAAGACCGAGGAAGAATGGCAGAAGGATTACGTCACCTACGGTTACGTCGATGACGGCGCTGCCGATATCTCCATCGGCGTCCTCGCGGACGTCCACGTGATGGCGGAGACGCAGGCGGTGGATATGACCTGTCCGGACTATAAGTCGTGGGAGGCGCACGGGCAGAAGATGCTCGGGCTGTCCGAGTCCATTCTGAAGACGGCGGTGGATCGCATCATCGCGGAGTCCGACTTCAAGGTCGTCCTCGTTTCGGGAGACAATTCGGATGACGGCGGAGAGACCTCTCATCGGGTCGTTGCCGCAGAGCTGAAACGATTGGAGAATGCGGGGATCAAGGTCTATACCATTCCCGGCAACCACGACCTTAATAATAAGTCTTGCACCTATGCGGGCGGCAAGGCTACCTATACGAATCCGACGACGGAAGTCGAGTTCGCGTCCATCTATGCGGACTTCGGCTACAATACGACGGACAGCCTCGAGTTCTACAAGCGCGCGGACGCGTCTTCAGCCGAACGCAAAACGGCGAGCTTCTCCATCGGGGACAATCTGTCCTACGTGGCGGATCTCCCGGGGGATTATCGCCTTATCGCCATCGATATGTGCAATTATGTAGCCAACGATTATCTTCGTGACACGGACGGCTCTTATGCCGCCGCGGGATATGAAGTGGATAGTGAAGGTTACGTCCTTGTCGAGGGCGAGCGCTTCCCCTTCGTCAGCGGGTATCTCTGGGATGAGGACGGCTCTTATGCCGCCGCGGGTTACCGAGTGAATGAACAGGGGTACGTGCTGGATGAGGATGGCGATCGCATCAGCGTTCCCGGCAGGCACGACGGCGCGATGACGCAGTCATTGCTCTTATGGGCGAAAAGCAAGATAGAAGAAGCGAAGAGGGCGGGCAAGACCCCCATCGGAATGATGCATTTTCCCTTATTGCAACATTTCGGCCCCCTTGTGAATGCCGCAAACGGTGCGGTCAACGACCCGAAAGGGTACGTCGTCGCGGAGGTCCTCGCGGATGCGGGGATGAATTATATCTTCACGGGACATATCCATATGCAGGACGACAATATCTATACGTCAGCGAAAGGGAATAAGATCCTCGACATAAATAGCGCTTCTCTCTGCAATTTTCCCACGCCTGTGCGCTATTTCCGTGCGAAAGGAGACGACGTGTACGTCCGCACTTGGAATATGGATCGCATAGAGGAGAAATATCTCCCCGCCTATCTCACGGCGGAGGAAAAGGCGAAGATCAAGTCGGATTTCCGCGATTATTCCGTGGACTATATCAATGGAAGTATGTTCGCGAAGGTCATGAACAAGATAGACATCGACCTCGTGTATAAGCTATTGAAAAAATTCGGCATCGAGAAGAAGGGTGCGAATGCTGCCGCCGTGACCGATCTCGCGACGAGCATCTTTAACGACGTCATTCTCAGATTCCTGAATATGCCGCTCTACAAGAAGGACGCAGGGAGCGGGCAGTCTGTCGAGAGCATCGCGAATTCTTACGGGATAGAGCTTCCCTCGACCGGGTATTCCTCCGTCTTCGACCTCGCGATGAGTTACGTTGTGGGCGTTTACGGCGGAGACGAGAATGCGTCGGCGAACGAGCCGCGTGCCGCGTTGCTGAAGTATTCGATCTATTCCGCTTTCCGTTTGATCTCGGATTTCGATCTTTTCGGCAAGATGCATAGGTTGAATGCGGCGATCCCGACGATCTCGCTGTCCGCCACCGTGGATACCCTCTACGGGACGGGGACCTTCGACATTTGCGGGAACGGGCTCCTCATCGGTGTGCTCTCGGTGCTGAATATCTCCGCGCTGAAGAAACTGAATATCAATAGCGCGAGCGATCCGTATGAGACGCTTGCGTCCGTGGTCAAGATCGTGAAAGATACCGGCTTGGCGAATAAATACGGCATAGATATCAATAAGTACGTCGTGGCGGACAAGATCTCGAAATACGGATTCATTCGCCTCGGCACGATACTGGACGGCGACCTATATGGGAAGCTGACCCTCGGACTTATGAATGACGCGATCGAAGGGCAGAGCACCTACGCGTACCTCGGCGGCAAAGCGGATACCGCCGTGCCGGACAATAATCTCCGCATCAATACGAAAACCATGGCGTACATTGCGCTGCAATAGGAGGAAATTATGAAGAAAGTAATCATCATCATCTTGGCTGTGCTTCTGGTAGCAGATATCGGCGTCCTCGCATACGGTATCTCGCGTGGTAAGGACAATGAGTTCAATGCGAAAGTCGGCGGGCTGAAACAGAAGCCGGCGGAGAGCGTCTATGCGAATGCGGAGAATTACATCTCTTTTGCCGATATGACGAGTGCTGCCGATTCTGCAGAGAAAATGGCGGATATTCTCGTAAAGACCACCTATAACCTCATCGAGAGCACCGGTTTCTACGTCCTCTACAGGACGGACATTTTGGCGAGCGACGGCAGCTCTTCCTGCTCGGAGAACTTCCGTGCGGTCAGCGATTCGTGCGAGGTGTATCAGACCTTGACCTCCGCTTCGAAGTTCGAGAAGAGGCAGATAGAGTATTATAACGAGAAGCTCTTGCAGAAGGACAATAACCTTT
>JAFTBD010000034.1 GCA_017455385.1 Clostridia bacterium | reverse complement strand
GCGGGGTTGGAGTTCACGAGGACGACCTCGTAACCTTCCTCTTTGAGCGCCAGACACGCCTGCGTGCCCGCATAATCGAATTCCGCCGCCTGCCCGATCACGATTGGACCGGAGCCGATGATGAGTATCTTCTTGATGTCCGTTCTTTTTGCCATACCGCTATCTCCTTTTTATTTGGATTTGACGTACGCCACACGCCCGCGTGCGACGGTGCATAGATTCACGCCTTTTACCTTTTCCCTGAGAAAAGGCGTAGACTTCCCTTTGGAGAGGAAGTTTTTCTTGTAAATGACCTCACGCGCCGCGAGGTCCCACACCGAGAAGCCGTCCGTCTCGATCCCGAAACGTTTGCGGGGATTCACCGCCATCAGATCGATGAGTTTGCGGAAAGAGACGATCCCACGATTCACGAGGCGGGTGTAAAGAAGCGGAAAAGCCGTCTCCAGTCCGACGATACCGAAGGCGCTGCCCGCGAGCCCTCTCGACTTCTCCTCGCGGCTGTGCGGGGCGTGGTCGGTGGCGATCATATCGATGGTGCCGTCCAGTATGCCGATGATCAGGTACTCCCTGTCCCGCTGCGAACGAAGGGGCGGATTCATCTTGAAGTCTCCGCTCTCTCTGAGGTCTTTGTCGTCGAGGAGAAGGTAATGCGGCGCGGTCTCGCAGGTCACGTCAACTCCTTCCGCCTTGGCTTGCCGAATGAGCTCCACGCTCTCCGCCGTGGAGACGTGGCAGACGTGGAACGCCGCGCCCGTCTCTTTCGCGATGCGCAGGTCGCGCTCGATCTCACGATATTCGCTCTCGGAGGATATGCCTCTGTGTCCGTGCGCCGCGGCATAGGCACCGTCGTGGATATAGCCCCCTTTCAGGAGTTCATTCACTTCGCAATGGGCGGCGATGATCTTCCCGAGGGACTTCGCCTGCTCCATCGCGCGATACATCATTTCTTCCCGTTGCACCCCTTTGCCGTCGTCCGAGAACGCGATGGCCTTCGGCGCGAGCGCCTCCATATCGGAGAGCTCCTCGCCCTTCTCGCCTCGTGTGATGGCTCCGTACGGGTATACGGGTATACGCGCGTCGCGTTCGATGATATCCGTCTGCGCCTTGAGGTGCAGGAGGCTGTCGGGGACGGGATCCAGGTTCGGCATCGTGCAAACGGCGGTGTAGCCTCCGTGCGCGGCGGCGGCAGTCCCCGTCTTGATGGTCTCTTTATAAGAAAACCCCGGCTCTCTGAAATGGACGTGAACGTCGCAAAAACCGGGGAGGATATAATAGGTTTTGTCGGGATGGCAGGGAACGCTCTCTGCGAACGGCGCGAATTCGGCGAGGTACTTCTCGATGACTTCCGACTCCTCGGACGCTAAAACTTCCACTTGAGAAATATCCATCACTCTCTCCCTCCCTCTTCGTTATCGACGATGAAGACGCCACATTCCTCTTCGGCGCCCTCCGTCACGACGACGATCTTCTCCTGACGCGAAGTGGGGATGCTCTTGCCGACGTGATCGGGTTTCAGGGGGATCTCCCTGTGTCCGCGATCGATGAGGACGGCGAGACGCACCGCTTTCGGACGACCGAGGGAGAATATCGCCTCGATCGCCGCGCGAGCCGTCCTGCCCGTGTAGAGGACGTCGTCGACGATAATGACGGTCTTGCCCGTGACGTCGAAAGGAATATAGCTCTCCGTGGCTTTGAGACGCTTCTCTTCCGGAGTGAAATCGTCGCGATACATCGTCGTGTCGATCTCGCCGCAGGGAACGTCTATGCCTGCGAATTTATTGAGATTGTCTTTGAGGATGCGGGCAATGATCGTCCCGCGATTCTTGACGCCGAGGAGGCAGAGGGTGTCGGTGTCGTCGTTTTTCTCGATGATCTCGTGGGTGATCCTCGCGAGGGAGCGCATCATCGACGTCAGATCCATGATCTTCACTCTCTTCATCGCGCACCTCCTTATAAAAAAAGTCTTGCCCTGCGGCAAGACGATAAGACGATAAGATAGACTGCGTCTCGGTATTACGCCTTGCCGATCTCTCTGTATCGGCTTAAAAGCACCTTTTGATTTTATTCTAACGACCCCCCGCCGCGAAGTCAAACGTTTCTTCCATCATTTTTATTTTTTCTCGGCGAGCGATCCTTCGGCGACGTCATCGCCACAAGGAAAGAGCTGATGTCAGATATCCAGAACGATGCAGTTAACGCGGTGGGAATAGGCGGTGCAGGCATCAATGGCGATGATCCCGGGCGCGATAAAGGGCGAAAAGTCGGCTTTCTCGCCGAACTCGGTCCCCTTTTTCTCCAAAACGGAATGTCCCCAACTGACGTGCCAATGTCCGCAGACCACCGTTTTATTCGGCACGACCGCGCCGCATTTCCATTTCCCCATGCCGTTGAACCAGCGCGCTTCTCGCCAGTCACCGCGGCGCCAGTCCCGTTCCGGAGCGCCTTTTCTCGCAGGGATCCAACCGTGCACGAAGACGTAGTCTCCTATCTCGGCATAGTCCACGAGAGAAAAAATGTATTCGTGCAATGTCGCTTGCTCGCGTACGGCGGCGAAAAGCAAACGTGGATTGCGGCGATACAGGACGTCCGCAGTCTCCCCTGCCAATCGCCGAATAGTATCCGACGTGCCGTTATGGATGTCGTGCTCCAAAGCGCACTCACGCGCGAGACAGTCCATCAAGAGATCCTCGTGATTGCCGCGAATGAGCACCTTGCGCTCAGGGGGGATCGCATTCACGAATTCAAGGCACTCCAAGGGACTCGGACCACGGTCGAGAAGGTCCCCGAGAGACACGAAAATATGCTCGGGGTCATCCTTATTATACCCCGCTTCCGTGAGCGCCGCGATCATCTCCCGATAGAAAGAATGCACGTCTGAGACAACGAAATACTTGCTCATTTTCCACCCGTGGAAGCGTCTCTGTCGAGGAGCGCGAGCGCTTTCATTTTGAATAATTTGTTATTTTGCGCCATTTCGTCGAAAGAGACCGGAGCGAAGCCATTGACATCCACGCCGGCATTCAGCGCGTTCTCCTTTTCAAATAGGACGCGATACTCGGGGTGAACGTTCGCGTGCGTGTGTCCGTGCACGAGATAGCCGAGGCGGCTCGAACCCTCCTTGCGGCTGTTTTTCCACTCGATCATCGGATAGTGACATAGCGTAATCGGGTGCTCGTCGAGGCTGACCTCCGCGAACTTGGTGATCTCCTTGAAAAAGTGAGCGACGTCATAGGTATTCACCCACTTATCGTGATTGCCGAGGATGAGATGCTTCTTCCCTTTGAGACGTTCGAGGTACGGGGTGGGATCGCATCTTTGCCAGACAAGATCACCGACGATATACACCGTATCCGCCTTCCCTACCTTCTTATTCCAGCTTGCGATCAAGAATTCGTCCATCTCCTCGACGCTCGCAAACGGTCTGTCGCACAGCCGAATCACGTTTTCGTGCCCCAAATGCAGGTCCGAAGTGTAGTAGATCATCGCTTCTCTCCTCGCTGTTTTCTCCATTATATCCGCCGCCCCGCCGATTGTCAATCCTATATATACTAACGCCGTTTTAGGAAAAAGGACCTCGATGATTCGAGGTCCCTTCTTGTGTTGTCGGTAGTGAGAAAAGGATCAAGCGTTCTCCGATATCTCTTCCTCGTACTCATCCAAGATGGCGGCGACATCGTCCTTGGCTTTCTTCACTTCTTCCATATCGACCACGGCATAGCTGCGAGCTTTAGAAAGTTGCGAAGCATTGAACCATTTCTCCAAGCAAGAGGGTTGCGTGAGCTTCAGGAAAGCGGTAATGAGCGTCTCATACTTCTCCTCATCGGAATAGAGAGCGATGATCGTCGGCTCGAATTCCTCCGCCGAGATCTCTTTGACCTCGAGCTTGATGGGCAATCCCCATTGTTGCATGAATGCCCCGGTCAAGTACCCTTGAGGGTTCCGAATGATCTCCAGAAGATCCTCGTCCTTGACAGAATCGACGGCGTTGACGTAGGTTTGTTCGGATGACGACAACGTTGCCTCTGCCTTCTGCGTATCGTCCTCTGCGGCATGCAGATTCTCGGTGGCTTCATTGTATCCTCTGACAAGATGCCTGATATTTGTTGTATACGGTTCGATATTCTCGGAACAGTTTCCGTCTATCGTTTTCGACGCCCACCAGATCTTCAAGGCTTTCAAATGATTGATTTCTTTCTCGAGAGCGGCGATCTCTTTTATCACACCATCGACGTTCCGATCTATGGTAATCTTTATGTTCGCGGATTTTTCTTTGAGACTTGCGTATTCGCCGATGAGCTGTTTATTCTTCGCCTCATCGATCTCCTTCAAGATGTTTCCCGCTTGTTCGAGCTCGCTTATCGCCGTAGTGCAGAGCGTCTTGACCTTCTCGTACTTGCTCTTTCTCGGATTCAATACGTTATTGAGCCTATCTCTATCGGCATTGATCTTATTATCGATCGCTTCCAAATATTCTTTGGCTGTATCTTCATGGTCCGACAATACGTTTCGGACGATCTCTTCCTTCTCCCGAGCTTTTGCCACGGCTTCCTCTGCAATGATAATAGCCCTGTTCGCAGCATCACACATCGCCCACGGACCGTCTGCGGGGACCTTCTCGAAGATCGTTGCCGCTTTTCTCATCTTCAATACTTCGCGAATGGCGTTGCAGATCTCGAGCTCTTTCTCTTTGACGCGGCGCTCTTTGTCCTCTTCGCAAGCGATCCGATACATTCCTTTCATCTCTTCGGTAACGATCGGATCGGTCGTAAGTCCGGCTGCGCTCTCCCAAGTCGCCGCGGCGACCATCTTGAGGATCTCCGCTTTGCGCTGATTGGCGCGATTTCGAATGAGGAGATCCGGCTTGTCGCTCTCTCCGTCGATAACCGAGAAGAAAGCTTTATACTTCTTGAAGTCTTCATGTAGTTTCCGCACTCTGTCGGCTTTCGGCATAAAGGCTTTCTTGAAAGAATTGAAATTATCGAATCCAAGCGCAACGAAAGCCATCGTGCAGTCATCTTGACGGATGATCTTGTAATACTCTTCCAGATTCTTGCCGTACGCTTCAAAGCTGTCCGCATTCTCCAACGCATCGAGGAGCGCGCGCTCTACGCCGAGGCTGTCCACAGGGGCGAAGGGATCGAAAATACCGTCGCTGCAAACGAAGAAAGCACAGGGAAGCTCGAACATATTGGATCTGATCTCACATTCCGGTTTGCGCGGCTCGTCTTCGTTTCCTCTGAATCCGAAGAGGCGATTGATCGCACCGGAATTATCCTCGTGATCTTTCGACAGCTGTCTGAGACCTTTACCCGGGAACATCGCATAAGCACGCGAGTCACCTGCCCAGAAGACCTCGCATTCCGCCTGTTTATCTTCCACGTTGTATTGGA
Source organism: Clostridia bacterium (assembly GCA_017455385.1). Lineage (GTDB taxonomy): Bacteria > Bacillota > Clostridia > Christensenellales > CAG-1252 > CAG-1252. The sequence continues at coordinate 846 of JAFTBD010000034.1, read as the reverse complement.
GAGCCACGAGAGTTGTCGGGAGGACGGATTGTCCGCTGAGCGCGCCTGCTTTGAGGGCAAATTCCTGCTTGACGCGCTTCAATCCTTCGTTGATGAAAGAAACGATGCCTTCCGTATCCTTATTCTGAATGAATTCGTTCCCGTGCTTGATCATATAATAGACGAAACGGGAGATGACGATACGCGATGCCCACAACGCAGAAGTGTCGGGCGTCTCATCCGCCATCGGAACGAGAAGTTTCTCGATCCACTCTTTATATCCGGGGATCCAATCCGGCAACGCGACCGTTTCCGGCTCCGCCTCCGCTTCGGGAGCGGGCGTAGCCGCAGGAGCTCCCTCGGAGGCAGGCTGCTTCATCCAAGGTTTATCCATCATTTCCTTGACCTCCGTCACAGAGGGCTTGGCAATGATCGGCGACTTCTCTCCGCTTTCCTGCGTCTCATCGGACGCGGCGGGAGCGCTTCCCTCCCCGCTCGCTTCATCGGCATCTGCGGATGCTGCGGGAGCGGTCTCGGCAGGAGCGGTCTCGGCGGGAGCCTCCTTCGGAGGTGCCATAAGAGCCTCGAACTCGGTCAAGAACGCGGCGCGAAGTTTCGCTTCGAGCGCATCATAGGCTTCCGGACTCAGTTGATGGACCGTACTGCCCGATCCGCCGAGCCCGTCCGCCACGACCAAGAGTCCCGACTTCTCATCCGTACAAATGAAAGGATCGGCATCTTCGTTATGATGCGGAACGTAGAATGTAAATTTATTTGTTTTCAATTTCATAGTTTCACTTCCTTATTTGATATACCCCATCAAACGCATATATGTGCCGTTCACGACGACTTCCTTAACGGAACCGT
>JAFTBD010000033.1 GCA_017455385.1 Clostridia bacterium | reverse complement strand
ATTACTCTCGACGAATTGGTGAATGGGACCGACCTCCCTACGAAAGAAGCCGCACCCGTAGCGGATCCCGCGAAAGCGGGCACGTACACTTGGGGCGACGACGGCATGGTCGTCGAGGTGTCGGAGACAGATGTTTCCGTGATGAATGAGGAAGGTGAGAAGAAGACTTATGATAAAGAAGCGGTGCTGAAGAAGCGCCGCCGCGAGATGAGGGTGAATACGACGATCACGAGCATTTTCGCGCTCTTGACGGTCATCGCCTATCTGGTGCTCGGTTTTACGATTAAAGACGGCAGAGGATGGACGTGCGCTTGGCCGCTCTTCCTGCTGATCCCGGTCGTGTCGTCCGTCGTGGGACTCTTCTATTACAAGCGTATCGCCGGCTTTGCCTATCCGCCTCTTATCGTCGCCGTGTACTGTGCGATAGGGATGATCTGCGGGATATGGCATCCGACTTGGGTGATGTTCATCACCATCCCCGTCTTCTACATCATTGCGGATAAGGTGGATCGTCTTACGCGCACCCGTGATTACGAGGCGATCGAAGACGCGATGAACAAGAAACAAGCGAATAAGAATTGACTGATAAGCAAAAAAAAACACGGCAGATCGCCGTGTTTTTTTTTGTAGTATCAAATGATCACAGAACCCTTACTTTCAGTGCCTTGTCGGCGAGTGCTTGGATGACGCTGTCCGCGGGCGCTTTGTCGAGGTCTGCGATCACGTAGGTCACGTCGCCGCGTTTCGCGGAGAGGACCTTTGCGCCGAGAGCCGCTTTCACGGCGGTTTCCGCATTTTCTTCTTTGGTAAGGACGGTGACGCGCACGGCACCTTTCTTCCCTGCAGAGAGGGCGGGGCAGTTGACGCTGTTCTTGATATTGCCGTTCTCGATGAAATCTTTCAGCTGAGCCGAAGCCATGACCGCACAGTTATCTTCCGCTTCGGGCGTGGAAGCACCGAGGTGGGGGATGGTGATGATCTTGTCGGAGACGCCGATCACTTGCGGCACGGGGAAGTCGGTGACGTATTTCGCCACTTTGCCGCTCTCGAGCGCCGCGATGATGTCGCCGTTATTCACGAGCTCCGCACGAGCGCAGTTGATGATACGGACGCCGTCTTTCATCTTCGCGATGGAAGCCCCGTTGATCATTCCCTTCGTCGCGTCGTTGCAAGGCACGTGGATGGTGATGAAGTTGCTCGCGGCGAAGACGTCGTCAAGGGTCGTGGTGAAGGTGAGCTCTTCGCTGATGGACTTTGCTTTCTCTTCGGTGAAGAAGGGATCGTATCCGATGACCTTCATGCCGAGGGCGATCACGGCTTTCACGACGAGGGCACCGATGGCACCGAGTCCGATGACGCCGAGCGTCTTGCCGAAGATCTCCGGTCCGACGAAGGCTTTCTTGCCGCTCTCGACTTGCTTGGCTGCGTCCTCTTTTCCTTTCAGCGTACCGCTGAATGTCACACCGCCGAGAATGTCACGGCAGGAGAGGAGCAGGGCGGCGATCACGAGCTCTTTAACGGCATTCGCATTTGCGCCGGGGGTATTGAATACCACCACGCCCGCATCTGTCATTTTCGGCAGAGGAATATTGTTTACGCCTGCGCCCGCGCGCGCAACGGCGACGAGTGCAGGATTGATCTCGTAGTCCGCCATCGCAGCGCTTCTGACGAGGATACCGATGGGATCGGCGGCATCGTCCGAAACATGATAGGTGGCTTTGTCCAGATTCTGATAGATAAGATCGCTGATGGAATTGAGTTTCTTGATCTCGTACATAGCTGTCTCCTTATTTATTCTCCAATTCGAATTTCTTCATGAAGTCGATGAGTTTCTTGACGCCCTCGACAGGCATCGCGTTGTAGATGGAAGCGCGCATACCGCCGACCAGTCTGTGTCCCTTGATGGAGACGAGTCCGTTCGCTGCCGCTTCCTTGACGAATTTCGCATCCAGCTCCTCGGAACCCGTTACGAAAGGCACGTTCATGATGGAACGATCTTCCTTGTTGACGTAGTTCTTGTAGAGGGTGCTGTTGTCGATGAAGTCGTAGAGCATCGCCGCCTTCTCTTCGTTGATCTTATTGATCGCGGAGATGCCGCCCATCGCTTTCAAGTGGCGCAGGGTGAGCATCGCGATATAGATGCTGAATGCGGGAGGCGTATTATACAGGCTGTTCTTGTCTGCCTGCGTCTTGTATGCGAGCATCGTGGGGCAGATGGGGAGCTCGTGTCCGATGAGGTCTTTCCTGACGATGACGACGGTCAGACCCGCCGCGCTGATATTCTTCTGCGCACCGGCATAGAGAAGACCGAACTTGGACACGTCGATGTCACGGCTCAGGATCTCGCTGCTGACGTCCGCCACGAGGGGAACGGGAGTCTCGGGGAATTCCTTCCATCTCGTACCGAAGATGGTATTGTTACTGGTGATATGGACGTAACTGGCGTCCTTACGGAAGGAGTCTTTCGTGACCTTCGGGATGTAGGTGTAGGTCTTGTCCTCACTCGAAGCCGCGAGAGCGATGTCGCCGTATTTTTTCGCCTGCTTGTAGGCGAGATTTGCGAAGTTGCCGGTCACGACGTAGTCCGCTTTGCCTGTGGTGAGGAGGTTCAGAGGAACGGCGTCGAATTGCTGACTGGCGCCGCCCTGCAGAAGAAGGACTTGATAGTCCTCGGGCACGTGCATCAGCTCGGTGAAGAGGGCGAGGCACTCATTGTGGATGCCGTCGTACACCTTCGCGCGGTGGCTCATCTCGGTCACGCTCATTCCGCTGCCTTCATAGTCCAGGAATGAACTCTGCGCCTGCTTCAAGACGTCTTCGAAAAGCATGGAAGGACCTGCGGAAAAATTGTAAACTCTCATAAATAACGCTCCTTAGATGTGTTTTATTCGCGATTATTGTACCGCATTCTTTTATAAAACGCAACTAAACGCCAAAACATTTTATTTATAAAATGGTAGGAATGAAAAATGAGAGTAAAATGAAGGGGTCTGACCCCCTTTATGTAGGTTTTCATCGCGGGGAGACGCCGTAAAAGGCGTTCCCCGTCCACCTTAAGACCCCACGGCTGATAGGATGGTCTCCGCTACGTGTCGATTGGTGTCGTAGTAGGAGATGAGAGTGCCGATGTCAGACCAGTAGCCGTCCATCACTTTCGCGTAGATCTGCCCGGACAACTTCGGGAATATGTCCCGCCCGAAGTCTTGGAATCCCGAAGGGATCTTTTTCAGAATATCGCTTTTCATCACGTAGATGCCCGTGGAGGCGATATGGCTGATGGGGTCTTTCGGTTTTTCGATAAAGGAGCGCACTTTGCCCGCCGCATTGAGGAGCATTACGCCGAAACCGGACGGATCCTCGACTTTTGCCGCCGCGATGGTGACCATCTTCCCGTGGTTTTGGTGGAAACGGATGAGAGAGGTCAGATCGTAGTCGGTGAATGCGTCGCCCGAGATCACGAGAAAGTCGTCTTTCGTCCCTTGCAGGGCTGCCTTGACGCCCCCTGCGGTGCCGAGCGGTTCTTTCTCGATGAAATAGTGCAGTTTGACTCCGAGATCGCGTCCGTCGCCGAATGCCTGTACGATATTGCCCGCCATATATCCGAGCGTGACGGAGATATCGTAGATCCCGTGCTTTCGCAATAACTCGATGATATATTGCAAGATGGGTTTATCGATGATGGGCATCATGGGTTTGGGTGCGTGATCCGTAAGAGGGGATAGGCGACTGCCTTTTCCTCCTGCCATAATTACAGCGTTCATAGGCTCTCCTTGTGCCGATAGTATGCGAAGTGTTCGTGGGGATTATTCCGACCGAGGCGGAACGGGCGTTTTTCCTCGAGCGGAGAAGCATTTATCCCGCCCTAACGGCTTGACTGGGAAACGGTAATTATGTATAATAATTAAAAAACAAATGGTAGTACGCGTTATCGCGTTTCATTATCTGGGAGTTATATGGCTAAAAAGTTAAAAATAGGTTTTTTGGGCGGCGTAGGCGAGATCGGCAAGAATATGACCGTGATCGAATACGGCGACAGCATTATCGTGATAGACGCCGGTCTTACCTTTCCTTCGGAAGAGATGCTCGGCGTGGACGTCGTGATACCGGATTTTTCGTATTTGATCGAGAATAAAGAGAAGGTCAAGGCGGTGATATGCACGCATGGTCACGAGGACCATATCGGCGCCATCCCGTATCTTCTCCAAGTCATCGACACGCCGGTCATTTTCGGCAGTACCTTGACGCTCGGATTGATCCGCAGTAAGATCGAGGAATTCGGCCTCAAGGCGAAGATGAAGACCGTCGCGAGCGGACAGGAGATATCCATCGACTGTTTTAAGGTGCATTTCTATAAAGTGTGCCATTCCATCGCGGGCGCCCTCGCGCTCGCCATCGACACCCCGCAGGGCGTCATATTCCATACCGGCGACTTCAAGATCGACCACACCCCGATAGACAACGAGCAGATGGATTTTTATGCTCTTGCCGAACTGGGGAAGAAGGGCGTGAAGCTCATGCTCTCCGATTCCACGAATGCGGAGCGTCCCGGACACACCATCAGCGAGAGGAAAGTGGGGGAGAGCATCTCGAGGATCTTTGCCGCACACGTCGGCAGACGCATCATCGTGGCGACTTTCGCCTCCAACCTCCACCGCATCCAGCAGATACTCGACATCGCCGCGGCGAATGGGAGACGCGTCGTTCTCAGCGGGCGTAGCGTCATCAAGGTCGTCGAGCTCGGTAAGACGCTCGGGATATTGCATTACGACGATGCTCTCATCGTGAATGAGAGCGCGATGAAAAAGATCCCGCCCGAGAAACTCTGTATCATTTGCACGGGTTCGCAGGGCGAGCGTGTCAGCGCCCTCACGCGTATGGCAGCGGGCGAGCATCCGTCAATCACCGTCGGTATCAAAGATACCGTGATCATCTCGGCAAGCGCCATTCCCGGTAATGAGAAGAGCATTTATAACGTCATAAACAGCTTGTATAGGCTCGGCGCGGAGGTCATCTATTCCGCCATCGAGGACGTGCATACGTCGGGACACGCTCACCAAGAAGAGCTCAAAATGATGCTCTCTTTGATCCGTCCGAAATACTTCATCCCCGTGCACGGTGAATACCGTCACTTGAAGATACATGCGGGCATTGCGCAGTCCCTCGGCATCCCGAAGGAGAATATCTTGCTCCCCGAGCTCGGTTGGAGCGTGGAGATCGCCAAAGACGGACTCAAACAGCTCGAAGGGATCAAAGCAGGCAATTCCTACGTAGACGGCGACGCGGTCGGCGACTTGGAGCCGGTCATCAAAGACAGACGTCAGCTCTCTGCGGACGGCTTCATCATCGTGCTCTTGACCATCAACGTGGAGAATGGCAAGGTGCCCACCCCGCCCGAGATCATCACGCGCGGTATGGTGGCACTCACGGATGAGGAGATCGCCGAGATGCGTAAGCAGATCCTCGCCGCCGTGAAGAATATGAAATATGTCAACAGCGACAATCGCGACGCCATCAAGTCCGCGATCCGTCGCACCGTCAAGCGTATGCTGTACAGCAACGGTCAGTCGACGCCGATGATCGTTCCTATCGTGGTGGAGAAGTAATATGCCTCTCGAACTCTTGTCTCCGGCAGGGAATATGGAGAAACTGAAAGTCGCCTGTCATTTCGGGGCGGACGCAGTCTATCTGTCGGGCAAGGAATTCGGGCTTCGTGCTTTCGCGGATAATTTCACGAAAGAAGAGCTCGAAGAGGCTTTCACATACCTGCATATGATCGGGAAGAAAGGTTACGTCACAGTCAACGTATTCCCGTACGATGAAGACTTCGCCGCGCTCGAGGAGTATCTGCCTTTCTTGCAGAGTATCAAGGCGGACGGGATCATCGTGACGGACGCGGGCGTCATTTCTCTCGCCAAGGAGATCGCCCCCGATCTCGAATTGCATCTGTCCACGCAGGCGAATACCTTGAATGCCCGTTCCGCGGCTTTTTGGGCGGCACAAGGGGTGAAAAGAGTGGTCGTTGCGCGAGAACTATCCATCGATCGTATCAAACGCATCCGCGATGCGCTCCCGTCCGAGGTGGAGCTCGAATGCTTCGCTCACGGCGCGATGTGCATCAGTTACAGCGGCAGATGCCTTCTGAGCAATTATCTGAGCGGACGGGACAACTACAAAGGGGAATGCGTCCAAGCCTGCCGTTGGAATTACGCCATCCACGAGAAGGGTAGGAGCGAGCGTGAATTCGAAATGGAAGAAGACGCGCGTGGCAGTTACATTATGAACAGCCACGATCTGAAGACCATTTCTTTCCTCGACGAACTCATCCGCGCGGGGATCACTTCATTCAAGATCGAGGGACGGATGAAGACCGCTTACTACGTGGCGAGCACGACGGACGCCTATCGTCGCGCGCTTGATGCGTTCATCGCGGATCCGACCGCTTATAAGGTGAAGCCCGAATGGGACGAGCAACTCTCGCTCTGCTCCAATCGCGGGTTCACGGACGGCTTCCTGCACGGCGGCAAAGGCGGCGCGGACACTATTTCATACGAGGACTCTCAGTCGAAAGGCGGGGCGGAATTCATCGCCAAAGTTTTAGGCTATGATTTCACCTCGAAACGTGCTATAATAGAGCAAAGGAACCGCTTTGCGGTGGGGGACGTGCTCGAGATCATGTCGCCCGACCACGAGGTGCGCCTTCTCCCCGTCACTCGCATCGAGAACGCGGAAGGGGAGTCGATCGCCGAAGCGATCCGCGTACAAGAGACACTGTATCTCCCGACGGACGAAGTCGTGTCCGAATGGGATATTTTGAGAAGGAGACAAGCGTGAGTATTCGGTGGAATAAACATCTCATAATACTCTATGATAAGCAACGGGGAAGCCTCGTTTGCGACGCGCTGAAACAGGCGATCGGCGCTTCTTTCCCCGAGTGTGATATCGTTACGGTGGACGACGGAGGATATCTTCCCGCCGGTAATCGTTTTTGGCGTGCGAAGACCGCGAATTTCTCCGCGAAGAGGGTGCCTGCCGTCGTAGGTTGGTTCAGCAAATTCCGCGAGAGGAACCATCTGAGCCGTATCAAAGAGGAACGCACCGCCATTATGGCGGGCGAACCGAGCAAATTGACCCTTTCCGAGAAACGCTCGAACAGCATTTCCCGTATCGTGAATATCATCGACCGCTTCCGTCCCGCTATCATCGTCACGACCAATAAGTATTCTTTGAAGCTATCTTTGCTCGCCCGTCAGATCACGGGTTCCGATGTCAGGATCGTCTCCGTCATACCTGATTTCGCCCTATCGGGCGGTTACGTCCGTTCGGGTGTGGATCTCTATATGGTGGAGAATGAAGGGCTGAAAGATGCGCTGATGCGTTTCGGCGTGGATCGGGATAAGATCGTCATTTCGGGACTGCCGTTTTCGGAGGATCAGCGTCCCACGCATTCCCGCCTCGAGGCGCGCAAACTCCTCGGACTGACGGGGAATCTGCCTCTCATCGTCGTGAACGGGGGAGAGTATTGCACCGCCACCATTAAAGATAAAGTCGCGCGGCTCATCGCGGAGAACGGGAAATATTCCCTCCTCATTTTGACATATGGGAATCGTTCCATCGTCCGCTATTATAAGAAACTTGCCGAAGAATACGATATCGAAGTGCTCTTTAAGACCACTTTGGAATACCCGCTCGTTTTCGCGGCGGCGGACGTCATCGTGACGCTTCCGGATACGCACTTCATTTTCTCTGCATTCGTGAATAAGATCCCCGTCGTGTTATTGGACGGCGTAACGGTGCTGGAACACGAGATATTCCAGTATCTTGTCAGCGCGGCGCTCGTCACGCCCGCTCGTACGACGGAAGAAACGTATGCCGCCGTGGAAGAACTCTTGGTCTACACCGATCGACGCGCCGAGATGATCGGTCGCGAACAAGGGTATTATTTGAAAGAGAGAAACACGGGTTCCGCCTCGCTTTTATACGATCTCATCATGTTGGAGTCGGGCGAACCCGCCGAATAAACATCGCGTTTTCCGGATCTATTTTTCTTTATTATCATCGGATATATCTTGCATTTCACCTGCCTCGAAGTAGCTGCTCGCTCTCGGATTTTTCGTGACACGCAGTAGGTATGTCAATAGATATTGAACGACGAGCCCGAGCAGGGTGCCGAGCCACATCACGGCGAAAGCATAATCGCCCCCGATATCGCCGCCTTTTCGTATCAAGACTTGATAAAGCGTGATCCCGATAAATCCGCCGACCAGAGCGGAGAAGAGGCAGGATGCGAAAGTTCGCCTTGCCGAGATCGCGCTCCATAGCCCGATCGGCAGAGTAGCCAATAGTACGATATATCCTATCGGAGCATTTTCGGCTGAGAATTGCAAGAAATAGGTGAAAGCTACCGCGGCGGTGACGAGCGCGGAAAAAAGGGCGCGAATGACGTCGCCCGCCGTTTCCGCCCTTTTTATCATACAGTAGACGGCGAGAATGACGGAGAGCGCGCCGCCGAGAAACAGGCGATATCCCGCCGTCAGCTCGATCCCGCCGCGAACGTTCAGAAGGACGATGACGAAGATCGCGAAGACGGCGATATAGTCATTGACGTAGAGCCTCGACGTGATCCCTTTTGCGAGCCCGATCAAGATGAACACCGAGGCGATGAGCAAACACATTTCTCCGATGAGCATTTCTTTCTCCCGCCATTAGTTTGCGTCCGACCTTCGGGCTTATACCGTGAAACGGTTGACTTTTCCGCAAAACTATCGAATAATGTACGTAATTATGGATAGACAGGCGCGTATTGTCAACAAAGTCCGTCGCGGCAGTGCGGCGAGCAAAGCGGGGCTCAAGAAAGGAGATGAGATACTCACGCTCCAAGGCTATCCTTTTGTGGACGAGACCGATCTCGCATACTATGAGCAGGATGAGGTCGTCGAGTTCACCGTCCTCAGAAACGGCGAGACGATCACCGTACGCGTGGAAAAAGACGCATGGGATCCCCTCGGCATTGAAATGTGCCAGTCGGATTATATCATTCCCTGCAAGAATAACTGTCTCTTTTGCTTTGTCAAACAACTGCCGAAAGGGATGCGCAAGACCCTCTATGTGAAAGACGACGATTATCGTATGAGCTTCGCGATGGGCAGTTACGTCACGCTCTCTAACCTCACGGATGAGGAGCTCGAGCGTATCAAGCGCCTCGGACTCTCTCCGCTCTATATCTCCGTGCATTGTTTCACGAAGGAATTGAAGCAGAAGATATGCAAGAATCCTCGCAGCGCCGAGCTTTTCACGATATTGAAAGAGCTTGCCGACGCCCATATCACGATGCACACGCAGATCGTGATGATGGAGGGGATCAATGACGGAGACGAATTGATGCTCACCATTTCCGAGCTCGCCAAGATGTATCCCTATGTGAAGACCGTCGCGGTGGTCCCCGTCGGACTCACCAAGCATAGGGAAGGCTTGCCGGCGCTCTCTCCGATCAGCAAAGAGAACGCCGGTCGCACCATCGACAACGTGGAAGCATTCAATGCCGAAATGGTGAAAAAATACAGTGAACCCTTCGCGTTCTGTTCGGACGAGATGTATCTCATCGCCGAGAGACCTTTGCCGTCTTACGACAGCTACGGCGAATTCGACCAGATCGAGAACGGTGTCGGACTCGTCGCGGACTTTTTCCATGAAGCGGACTTCGAGCTCTCGATGGGCGTCGAGCCGAAAGGGGAGTACAGCGCCATTACGGGAATGTCTTTCGCGCCCCTTCTCTCGGAATACGTTCGTAAGCTCGAGGCGCGTTACGACGTCAAAGTGGACGTTTGCCCCGTCCGCAATGACTTTTTCGGCGAGAGCGTCACGGTGTCGGGGCTCGTGACGGGCGGCGACATCATCAAGCAGTACGCGGGGAAACTGCGCAAGGATATCATCATTCCCCGTACGATGTTACGGGAATTCAGCGGCGTCTTCCTTGACGAAGTCACGCTGTGTCAGTTGGAAGAAAAGTTGAATGTCAGGGCGCACGTCGCGGACGGCGGCGCCGGATTCATCGATATATTAGGTGGTGAAATATGAGCAAACCTTTACTTGCTATCGTAGGCAGACCCAATGTCGGGAAGTCTACGCTCTTCAATAAGATCGTCGGCAAGCGTATCAGCATTTCGCATAATACGCCCGGCGTCACCAGAGACAGGATCTATGCGGACGCGTCCTAGCTTGACTATCATTTTACCGTCATCGATACGGGCGGTATCGAATGCAAGAGTGAGGACAAGATGTGGCAACACATTCGCGCGCAGGCCGAGACGGCGATCGAGATCGCGGACGTAATCATCTTCGTCGTAGACGGGAAGGGCGGCATCCTCCCCGACGATCACGCCATCGCGGATATGCTCCGTATGTCGGGGAAGCCCGTCGTGCTCGCCGTGAATAAGCTCGACAATCCTTTCGAGACGGCGTACGAGTTCTATGAGCTCGGTCTCGGGGACCCTTATATCCTCTCCGCGGAGCATAATATCGGCATCGGGGATATCCTCGACGAGGCGTGTAAGCATATGCGTAAAGCGGAGGAAGAGGGATCGGAAACAGACGTCATCAAGATCGCCGTCGTAGGCAAGCCGAATGCGGGCAAGAGCTCTCTCGTGAATAAGATCCTCGGGACGAAGCGCACCATCGTCAGCGACGTGGCGGGTACGACGCGCGACGCCATCGACTCTCCCTTCGTGCATAACGGAGAGAATTATCTGCTCATCGACACGGCGGGCATCCGTCGGAAACGCAGCGTGGAAGAAGACGTGGAGTATTACAGCGTGCTTCGCGCTTTCGGCGCCATCAAGCGCGCGGACGTGGTTTTCGTGGTGGTGGACGCGGAGGAAGGGCTCACCGAGCAGGATCTCAAGATCGTCGGCAAGGTGCACGAAGAAGGCAAAGCGAGCCTTATCGTGATGAATAAGTGGGACAAGATCGAGAAGGATACCCACACCGTCGAGAAATTCAATAAAGACCTCAAAGAGAAGCTGAAATTTATGGATTATTTCGTGCCGATGTACGTGTCCGCACTGACGGGGAAGAGGGTGGACAAGCTCCTTGACGAAGCCAAGCGCGTCGCGGCGAATGCCATGCGGCGCATCACCACGAGCGTCTTGAACGACGTGGTGATGGATCTCGTCGCGATGAACGAGCCGCCTACGAAGAACGGCAGACGCCTGAAACTTTTCTTTGCCACGCAGGCGAGTGTCTGTCCGCCGACTTTTGTCGTTTTTGCCAACGATCCGACCTTGATGCATTTCTCTTATCAGAGATATTTGGAGAATGGCATCCGAAATGCATTCGACTTTTCCGGTACACCCATTCGCGTAATTGTGCGTGACAAAACGGAAGAGAGTGAGTATAATGGATAATCGGAGGTTCCAATGAAATACGAATCACTGACAGCAGAAGAACTGAAAAAAAACCTTTCCGAACAGAAAAAGAAGTACGACGCCATCTTGAAAGAGAAGTTGAATCTCGATATGTCGAGAGGGAAGCCCGCTTCCGATCAGCTGGATCTCGCGATGCCCCTCCTCTCCGTCTTGTCGGAGAACACCAAGTTTCCGAAAGGGAATGATTACCGTAATTACGGTCTCGCGGACGGCATCCCCGAGCTCAAAGCCCTTTTCGCGGAATTGTTCGACGTCCCGCAAGAGTACGTCTATATCGGCGGAAACAGCAGTTTGAATCTGATGTATGAGATGATCTCCGACGCAATGCTCACCGGCGTGCTCGGGCAGACTCCTTGGTGCCGCTTGGAAGGGAAGGTGAAATTCATTTGTCCCGTCCCCGGCTACGACAGACATTTCAATATTTGTGAGAAACTCGGGATCGAGATGATCTCCGTTCCCTTGACGGAAGACGGCCCCGATATGGACATCGTGGAGGATCTCGTCGCTTCCGATCCGATGGTGAAAGGTATCTGGTGCGTGCCCCGCTTCAGCAACCCGAGCGGCATCGTTTACAGCAAAGAGACCTTGAAGCGTCTCGCGAAGATGAAGACCGCGGCGACGGATTTCCGCATTTATTACGACAATTCTTATTTCGTTCACGAGCTCTATGAGGACGCTCCCGCTTTGGCGAATATCTTTGATATTGCTAAAGAACTTGGCACGGAGGATCGTATCTATATGTTCTCCTCCACCTCCAAGATCACTTTCGCGGGCGGCGGCGTGTCCGTTCTCATCGCTTCACCGAAGAATATGACATCCATCCGTGAGAAAATGGGGTGGAAGACCATCGGCTTCAATAAGATATGGCAATATGCGCATTACCTCTTTTTGGGCTCGGTGAATAATATCAAGGCGATCATGCAGAGACAGGCGAATTGCATTCGTCCGAAATTCGAGCTCGTCCTCTCCGCGTTGCAAGAGGCTTTCGGCGACAGCGACACCGTGACCTGGAATGCCCCGAAAGGAGGCTATTTTATCTGTGTGAAATGCCTCAGCGGTACGGCGAAGAAGATATGGGCATCTTGCAAGAAAGCAGGGCTTACCATCACCCCCGCCGGAGCTTCTCATCCTCTGCATATGGACGACGCCGATTCTTATCTCCGCATCGCTCCGACCTATCCTTCTTTGGAAGACCTGAAGAAGGCGACCGAGGTACTGATCACCGTCATGAAGATGACCATTCTGGAGAAATTGTTGCAGGATTGACGGCGAAGATACAGAAATGTAAGGTGCGCTTTCTCCGAGTCGGGGGAGCGCGCCTTTTTCTATGGATGCGCGCAAACATATAAAAATCAGTAATAATGCTTTAATAAATGAAAGAAACGTTTGACATCGTTTTTTAATATTGTTATATTAAAGTTGAAATCGGATGGAAGGAGGATACGTAGATGTTGCGTCTTGTCGATATTGTGAAAGATTATGCTTCGGGCGACACCGTTGTCCACGCGCTGAAAGGCATCACAACGTCTTTCCGCAAGAGCGAATTTGTGTCCATTCTCGGACATTCCGGTTGCGGTAAGACCACCCTCCTCAATATTATCGGCGGACTGGATCATTATACCAGCGGCGACCTCGTCATCAACGGCGTCTCCACCAAGGAGTATAAAGACCGCGACTGGGACAATTACCGCAATCATTCCATCGGTTTCGTTTTCCAGACGTATAATCTTATCCCCCATCAGACCGTCCTCGGGAACGTGGAGCTTGCCCTCACGCTCTCCGGTGTCAGCCGTGCGGAACGCAAGGACATAGAGCCAATTTCCCAACGGCGTCGCGGAGACTGTAAAATAATCCGCTGTGTGTTT
>JAFTBD010000032.1 GCA_017455385.1 Clostridia bacterium | reverse complement strand
GAGCAAAAAGCCGAGCGGGATCGCCACGACGAAGAAGATGACCGTTTTGAGGATCACGATGCCGACATTCCCGCCTTCGCCGCCGAGACCCGCCGCAAAAGAAAGCAGTATAACGCCGATGATATCATCCAAGATGGCGGCTGTGACGATGGTGGTGCCCACCTTTCCATTCAGTTTCCCCATCTCTTTCAAGGTGGCGACGGTCACAGAGACCGAGGTCGCGGTGAGGATGACGCCGTAGAAGAAATAACTGACGGCTTGCGCGCTCGTCAATCCCGCGAAACCGTGATTGAGGAAGAGACACGCCGTCAAGAATCCGAACCCGATGGGAACGGCAACGCCGAGTAAGGTGACGATCACGGCGGCTTTTCCCGTGCTCTTTACCATCTTGATATCGGTGCCGAGACCTGCGGAGAACATGATGAGGATGACGCCTATCTTCGCGAAGAAGGACAATCCGCTCTCGGTGAAGCCCGTGATGATATCCTGCCCGGGGATAAACTTGATGAGTCCGATCAAGACACCGGCAAGGAGCTCGCCCACGACGAAAGGTATATGCAGTCTCTTACAGACCGCACACAGCGCTCTCGATAAAACAAATATCATCGCCAAGGGTAACAAGATCCGGAATACCTGCATTTTCTCTATGTACCTACCTTATTTGATGCTGTTATTTCTCCAAGAGGAGCTCCTGTCGTACTGTTCGCGCGACGTCTGAGAATTCCACTCGTATTTCGCCCCGCGCACCACAAGGCTGTATTCCGCCTTCCCGCCGAAGAGCTCGTCGATGACGCTGCGGATCTTCCTGTCGTCCAGGAACTTGCAGGAGAATATATCCATATAGACCTGCTTGGTCTTGATGTCGTAATGAATGGAGATATGCGACTGCGCCACCAGCACGATGCCGGAGATGAAGCGAGGGTCTTTATTGCGGTCGAAGATCACGTAGGGGCGCGTGATGGGCAACATATCGATCTTGTCGGGGATGCTGTCGAGGATCACGTTGATCGATTCCATCGTGAGATCCACGTCGCTGACGTTGATGAGATAATGCGGACCGAAATCCGCCGCGTCTCCGTCCTCTTTCTTCGGGAAAGAATCGGGGAAACGTCTGTCCACCAATTCCGACTGCACTTTGCGGGCGTAGAGCCTATTGGTGAATGCCTTCTCCGCCTCCTGCTTCGTGAAGAATTCGTCGCAGAAAACGTCCACGAAATAGCATCCTTTGAAGGGGAAAGTATGGATGGTGACGTGCCCGCCCCTACAGAAACAGAACGCGGAGATACCGCCGTCATAAGCATCCTCACAGTAATAATACGGGAGGAGGAAAGGCGGCATCACGGGAGAAAGGGACAGATCCTGCATCACTTTGATGAGGAGCTCGTTCACGCACATCAGATTATTGGCATTCTCTTCGTCCGTCCCATAGGCGTCTAACATATAGTGTAACATATCTTTTCTCCTTTTTTAGGTGAGAGCGAGGCTCAGTCGAAAAGCTCGTCAAAGTCTCTGCAATTCACGATGAAGGGCTCGATCCACCAATTCTTATTGGAGCGGGCGACGTTGGGCAGGCAGTAATACGCTTCTCCCATACGATATTTGAAGTCGGTCAGGATCTTGATCTCTTTGTCCTCGTGTCCGCCCTCTCCCGTCAAGAGGAATGTCATCGTGCGATACCCGTCTCGATTGCTGAAATGGCTGATGTAAACGGCGCAAGAGGGATAGACCGCGTCCACGACGTTATGGGTCTTGAAACCGCCGTTTTTGATGTATTGCAGGAAGCGCATCGAATTCGCGATGAGCTTGTCGATATTCTGTTTATTCTTCTCCGTCCAATCGAAGCCGGCACCGAGGAGCTTTTTCAGGTCGACGCCGATGATGATCTCCGACTTGCCGATGACGCTACGCATATACTTGGTCTCGTCGCGGACGCTGCCGGAATTGAAGGCGCAGTCCTCGCAGAGCTTGATGAATTCGTCGGAGGGAACGGGAGTCTTTTTCAGCTTATCCGCCCACACTTTGGCTTCATCGTGGAATGCCTTGATCGCCTGATCTTGGAATGCCTTGATCTCGTCCTCGTTGAGAGCGCGGGAGAATGCCGTAACGTCGAAATTATCCATCACGGCGGCATAGGCGAAGATACCCCTATAGAAACAGATCAAACGACGGAAGACCCCGCCCATGACCTCGGTGAGCATCTTGAGCTGAAGATCCTTGTCGCTATTCTGCTGGATCTTCTCGATGGAGAGGATGATCTCGTCGATGCTCCACAGACTGACGCCGTGGCGCGTGGGCTTATCCGCGACGGAATAGCTGTTCAGGCTGTCCACGATGAGACGCGCCTTGATCTCCGCATTCCGCTTCTCGGAGAACGCCCCGATATTATTCTCCTCTCTCTGAATGAAGCCGGTCAGCTTATTATTGAGGTAGTATTCCTGGACCTTGGCGTCCAGTTCTTTCGGCGTGAGCTTGCAGACAGAAAGACTGCCGTGGAAGCGGAGCCCCAATTCTTTGAGAAGAGGACGCATGATCTGCGGATTGAAATACAATAGCTCGTACAGGACCTTCGTCGGGCTCGCTTCAATGAGGAGGATGATGCTGACATTGTCCCAATTGTAATGATCCACCGAGAATTCTGCGCCTGCGGGTGCCGTGGACGCGAAAGAGCTCGGATAGGTGCCGTAAAAACGATTGAACAGGTTTCGCTTGTCGTCGTCGCTCATCGAATCGGAGATAGAGAGCGCGAGATTCTTGATGTAACGATAATTGATGGTGTGGATATCCTCGATGAAGCCTTTCTGCTCCGGGCTATCCTCTCCTTCCATTCTCTGTCCCGTGATCTCACAGAAGACGTCGCCGCAATTGCGATTGATAGAGATGGAGTTGTCGTCGCCGAGCTCGAGCACCTCGGGCTCGTCCTCCGCGATGTAGTAATTGATACAGCCGCTGCCGTCGATGGTATTATAAGACAGCATCAGCTTGGTATTCGTGACCGTCAGGCTCTCGAGGAAGTAGAAACGCTGGCGCCTGCCCATATTCACCTTGATGATGGTGCGGTTGCAATAGAATTTGCTCTCGTCCTTCCAACCTTTGACGCGGAAGATGAAATCGTCGTTCTCTCCGTCAAGCGACACGTTGCGAAGGTATGACAGACACGGCAGGAGCTTCATGAACATACCCTGCATCTCGTCGAGATCATTCTCCAAGCGGGAGGTCTTCTGCCACTCCATAACTTTACGGAAATAGCTGTGGAAGTCGATCTTGCGTCCCGTTTGCATGAAGTCGGGGATATACTCCCCGAGGGTATTCTCTCCCGTCAGATCGATGTAGAGGTCGATCAAGACGAACTGGATGAGCTCGGTATTCACCGAACGTCCGATATACAGCTTGCTGAGGATGTCATAGACCCTCTTCGCATTGCTGGAGAAGGCGGAGACGTCTATCTCCTCGATATTGTCGATCATACGGCGGTAGCACGCGTAGACGTACATGAAGCTGAGGTTCAGGACGTTATTGATGTATTTGTAGTAGTTATTGCCCTTCCACAAACTCTTCTTGTTCAGAACGTCGTCGTCATTCTCCCCGAAGATATAGAGGCGCAGGTTCTCATCCGGGATCAAACGACGCAATTCGGTCATCAATTCCGCGTTTTGGGCTTTGGGATCTTTCTTTTCCATGAGAAACTCCTTTATGCGTTGAAAGAATCGTCCGTATCGTCTCTGATGATATCTGCGAGAAGACGATACTTCTGATAAGCGGCTTCCTCCTCCGCGTTGCGGGAGGCGATATTCGCCAAGACACCTTCGAGCCACATGAAGCGCGGCACCATCGGGATGCCGAATTCATCGCCCGTCAGCATATCGAGGTGCAGGTTATTCTTGTCCCCGTCGAGGCTCATATTGATGGCGTTCTTGAGATTCAGCTTCGCTGTGATGGGATAAGCGTCGCCGTCGATATCCATTTTCATCGGGGGCACGACGTTCGGCACGATCACGATATCTTTCATATTATTCTCTTTCTCGAATCTCTTGAGATAACGGATGGTACCCTCGCGGAATTGCTTGGTCGGGCGCATACAGCACACCATGATCTGCGTGCTGTTCGTGCTCCATTTCGCGGTGATCTGATCGCCCGCCGCCGAGTCGAACACCACCGCCGCGCAGTCGTAATCCTCGCAGAGTTGCAGGAGGGTCGTGAGGTGCGGCGAAGTCTTCGCGTCGTAGTTTGAGCTATTGGAGTCCTCGATCATTCCGCCGTCTTTCGCGGGAAGGAAAAGGACCGCGGCGTCTTCCAGTCCGAAGAAGGAGCCGACCTTGCATAACTGCGAGAAGAAAGGATGCCTGTCGATGGACACGGAAGTATTGGTATGCCCAGGGATGCCCTGCCCCAAACAGTATTGCACGTAGCAATTGGAATGATAGGCTTCCTCCTCCTTGTCGAGGAGGTAGGTGAGACCTGCGGAGTCGATATCCATATCCACGATGACGATGGGGCTGTCGGGGGTGGCATTCAGGTGATCGTCGTCTCCCAAGATGGGGATGAGGTTCACGAGAGCGGACGTTCTGCCCGCGCCGCCTTTATAACTGAAAAACGTGAGTGATTTCATACTGTTTTCTCCTTTTTATCCGCGATCAGTCTTTCTTGCGGGTGAGCGCAGTGCGGATGCCCTCGTACCCTTCCGTCATGACGAAGTCGCTCTCGTGCTTAACGGAGACGACCACTTGCTTGGTGTAGAAACGAAGCGCGTTGCGGATATCTTTCTTGAGGTAATTAACCAGCTTGCCATAAGCGTCTTTCTGGTTCTTGGCGTCAAGGGTCTCCTTGCAGTCGCCCGCGGTGTCGTAAGTCTCCTGTCCGAAGAAGATCCTCAGCAGGAGGAGCTTCATATTCTCGGCGAAGACTTTCTCGTCCTTCGAGAGGCGCTTGCCTTCCGACGGATCCATCGAGGTCAAGACGCTCGTCATCAGCTCGTTGAATGCGGGGAGGAGCCCTTCTTTCATCGAAGACGCGCAGAGGTCTGAAATGGCGTTCTCCACGGGAGAGCCCGCCGCCAGTCTCGCCGCCTGCTCTGCATTCTCGGCTTGCAAGCGCGCGATCTCCTTTTTCAGTCTCTCGATCTCGCCGCCTTCCGCCGTGAGTGAAGCATACTGGTCTCCGAGGAGACGCGTGCGATATTCTTTATTCTCGGTGTCGATCGCGGAGAAACGCTCCTCGTAGGTCTCGTAATAGCGGTAGAAACCTGCGAGCGAGGAAACGTAATAGTAGGTGGAGGTCGCATAGTAGCAGTCTTTCTCCCACAGCCAAACGTATTCGTTATTCTCGTCGAGGATGCGATCCTCGAGCAGGCTGTCGAGATACTTGATCATATCGATCTGCGGATACTTCACCATATACTCGCCGAGGAGGGTGAAGGTGGAGATGATGACGGGGAGAAGGCTCATCATACGGATCCTTCTCTTGCGCAGTTCTTTCGCAAGGACTTTATGATACACGTAGTCCTCGTTGAAGACGGCGTAATATTGATCCACGATGTAGTCCCTGCCCACCTGTTTGAGGTCGTTATAGAAACGGGACGTACGCTGGATGGCGAGCTGTAAGAGCTCGAACATATTGTTATATTCTTTCTGATACTTCTCCTTCTCTTCGGGATCGGTCGCTTTCGTGATCTTCTCGCGCAGAGCTTCGTTCAGCCCACTGGAAATGACGATATTCACGATAAAGACCATATTGAAGAGAACGTCGCTGGACTGGCTGTGACGCACGGTGTCGTCGTCCACGATGGACAAGTCGTAATTGAAGAAACGGTCGTCGATACGATCGTTCGTGACTTCCCACACGCCTTCCGCGGCGCGAAGGAGCCCTGCTCTCAGCTTCCCGACGGGAGAGGTCGGATCGCCATACGGCAGGTCGTCATTGATCTCGGAGAGGATGGCGGCATATCTCTTGCCGCTGTCGGTATCGACGATGGCGTCACCCGTCTTCGCATCCAGAAAACCCTCGTAATTGGAATTGATGCCTTGACAGCACTCACCTACCGCATAGGTGTAATAGAGGGAGGGGTTCACGCATTTCCAAGTGAAGTTCCAGCCGCAGGTCATTCGGCTCGACTTCGGCTCGGAAACGAAAGCGAGATTGAGGTATTTCAGGCAGAACTTGGAGAGCGCGATGATCTTCTTCTCCGTCGCGTCGTCCAATAGGTCACAGCCGCCCACCGTATTCGTGCGCAGGAGATCCAGCGCGACGGGAAGCGTCCAAGTGATGGAGTCGATATAGGAGAAGCAGGCAGGGAATTTCACGTCGTAAGGCGTGGCGTCCAGAAGGAAGTTCCCTTCGGGCATATCCTTGGAGGAGACGCCCTCTTCGTAGAATAAGCGATAATCCCCTTTGGGGTTCTCGACGTGCGCCAAGATCTCGGCGATGAGATCTTTGCAGAGAGACTGCACTTCCGCCGTGAAGTCTATGCCGTAATCGTTGATGAGAATGAGGACGGTCTGCAAGATCTGCGTGACGGACAGAAGACCGGATTCCTTGATGGAGTCGCTGAAAATGAAGGTCTTGCCGTCGTCCGAGGCTTTCCTTTTCGCGAGGATGGCGTCTAATATTTTCTTGCCGATCACCTTCTTGTCTTCGTACTCGTAGAAGATGCTGTCCGCCTTCTTATCTTTGACGATATCCCTCATTGCTTTGCTCAGAGCGTTCATCGCTCCGACGTCTGTTTTGATCCCCATTGTCTATCTCCTTTTTTTATTTTTTATTGAACGTGAAAGTTATAACGGGTCTGACGCCCAGTTTGAACTTCTTATTGAATCCGC
Organism: Clostridia bacterium; assembly: GCA_017455385.1. Taxonomy (GTDB): domain Bacteria; phylum Bacillota; class Clostridia; order Christensenellales; family CAG-1252; genus CAG-1252. The sequence continues at coordinate 3,606 of JAFTBD010000032.1, read as the reverse complement.
GCTCATTGACCGTCTGACTCTCGTTGACGTTCATTTGGAGCGCCCTGCCCCCTTTGCCGCGATCCGCGAGCCAGAAACGAGTCTGATGCTCCGCGAAGTCGGACGTACGGGTGAAAGAATCGAATCTCTCCCGATTCGCGAGGTATTCCCCCGCCGTCGGGATGGTGGCATTCCCGACGGGGAAAGCCTTCTTCGCATTGCGAAATGCTTCTTGCGTGAAAAGATCCAGCGTGGCGGGAAGATCGTCTCCCGTAGAGGAGAAAAGCACTCTGTCCGCCATAAAACGGAGACCTTCTTCCGACTTGCCGATATATACGAAGCGAATGGGCTCACAGAGATAATAAACCCCATTCAGGTAGCAATATTGCCTGCCGCGCTCGGTGAACCATTTCTTCCCGAGGTTCTTATGCGAGACGTCCACGTCGACGATCTCGCGGGGGTAAGAGCCGGCATACAGCACTTTATTATTCTCTTCTGTGGCGATTATGCCTTTCTTGGCGAGGTTCTCGAGAACGACTTCCTCGTCGTCCACCACGTCGAGATAGCGCGTCTTTTTGAGGATGCTCTCCGCCGTCTGCTTCGCCGTGCCGGTGCGGCGCACGCAGATGACGTCCTCATTGAACATATCTACGATGCCCTCGAGGTATTCGAAAGGAAATACCGACTCCACGTCGGAGCCCTCGGTGAGCGCATAGGTGTCGCGAATGATCTCATTGGTGGTCCTGCCGCCGATATTGACGGAGAAATAGATATAGGGCTCGCCCTTTCCCTTCATCGCTTTCATCTGTTCCAAGGTCCAACGACGCTCGAGAAAGCAAGGCTTACTGACGAAAGAATTCTCGCTGTTATAAAAAATGACGCCCGCACAATTCGGATGCTTGATGATCTTCTCAGCCACGTGCTTCCAGTTATCACCGAGCTCCATTGCGGCGTCATACCAAATGCGCAGACCGAGCGCCTGCATCTGACGGATGTCTTCCACGACGATATGGCTGTCGATGCTCCGATAAGAGATCATCAGGAACTTGCCTTTTTCGATGAGTTCGTTGAGCGCGATAGCCATACTTTTCTTTCGTCCCTCCGGATGGCGCGCCTCGGCGCGCATAATTACCCTATACAAAAAATATTCTATAATAAAAATATAAAAAAAGCAATACCTAAATTTCGGATTTTGCATTTTTGCGGCGAGATCTGCCGCTCCGCGCCGTTATTTTATTCGCGATCCTTCCCGCTTCTCCGACAAAAAGGCGTGAAAAGATATGCAGGATCCTGCTCCCTACTTTTCCGAAACACGGTCATTTCGTAGACTTTTCGCGAATTTCGTTATATCATCATATTGGCTTTCGTGAAAAAAAGCCGGCAGGCGCCCGTCAGTAAAGGGTATAAGGAGAATTCACGTGAAAAAAGCGATCGTCATACTGCTGATATGTATTCTGTCGATGGTGCTCTTCGTCTCTCTTTCCGCCTGCGAAGATACGCCCATCGAGGTGCCCGCCTCGGAGAGCCCCGCAGAAGTCAAGAGCAAGCCGCTCGTCCTCTTTCTCGGAGACTCCATCGCCGAAGGCGTGGCGGGCCCCACCCCGCTTACCGAGCGCGAGAGCTACGCCTATTACGGCATCATCGGCAATATCAACGACTATGAATATTATGATCGCGGCGTCAGCGGCGCCACCACAGGCACCTTCTCCCGCTACATTATGCGGGAAGACGACGGGATCGATATGGTGGAGACCTTGATCGCCACCGCAGACGTCATCCACATCTCCATCATCGGCAACGACCTCTTGAATACCGACCATTCCACGATGATGCTGAATGCCGCGGACGGAGACCTCACGTACGTCCTCAATACGAAAGCGCGTGCCAAAGCGAACATCATCAAGGCACTGGAGCGAATACGAGAACTGAATCCCGACGCGACCGTCATCATGCAAACACTCTACAATCCCGCGAACGAGAACAGTCCCCTTTTCCCCCGTCGCGCCCGCGCCGGACTCGCCGCACGCGGCTACACCTCGGCGAATTATCACGACCTCTTAGACGACCTCATCCGCATGATGAATGAGGTCTTCTACGAACTCCTCGAAGAGCTGACCGTCACAGCGGAAGACGGCACGAAGACGGCGCCTTTCGAACTCATCGACGTCTATGGCGAGATCGAGAAAGTCTACAACGAGGATAAGCCGCGCTACGACACCCTCTTCTGCGAGGACGGCATCCACCCCTTCAACGAAGGACACGCCATCATCGCGGAGCTCCTGCAGAAAAAACTCGAGGAATTGGGTCTCTCCGGCGAGAATACCTTGGCGAAATATAAAGATATCCGCCTCACCCAGCTCGATCGCCTGTACGCGGAGAAAACGGACGTCGCGCCCATACGCGCCGAGATCGCTGCCGCAACGGATATGCGTGCGGTCACGGAGGCTTATTTCGACGGAACGAAAGGGATCGTCGCCGACGCGAAGCTCACCCTGAATTACGAAGGCGAACATTTCGCCGAAACGACGGAATACAAGTTCATGGAAGTGACGGTGATGGATATGGATATCCTCGCCGCCATCGACCAAACGAAGAGTTCCATCGTCTTCCGCGCGGACGGCAGCGTCGAAGCGCGTATGACCGTCAACGAACTGACGATGTACGTCATAAAACTCGCTATTTCCAGAGAAAAGCCGAACCTCACGGACGACTATCAATTGCGGATGATCGATCCTTATATCCACAACCTATTCCCGCAAGCGGATCTCCGCGACCTGATGAGCATCATCAAGGGCTTCGAGGACGGTTACGGCATCACCTTCGAGGGGATCGACTACGAGAGCGAGAGCGCGGAGACCATCCTCTCCACCTACCGCGAGACGGGCAAGATCCTGCTCCAAGACTATGACTTCCTCGGCAAGGAGCTCACCATCGTCTACCGCGGACAGTACCGTCTCGACACGATGACATCGAGAAAGACCGGCGAGACCTATACCGCCGTCTACCTGAATGCGGGCATCGACAAGTCCGAATCTTACGTACGTTTCACTTATTCCGAAGGCGAGAACGGAGAGAAGAGTGTCCGCCTGCTCATTGACGTAGCGGAAGCGGTGATAGAAGCGCATAGCGCTTGAAGGCTGCGCTTGAATTCGGAATTCGGAATTCGGAATGCGGAATGCGGCGCTGCGCGAGAGTGAAATGTGGAAAGTGGAGAGTGGAGTTGAGGTGACGCTGAGAAGGGATGAATTGACCTAACGGTCATGAATTGGCTTTCGCCATGAATTGCGCCTTTGGCGCATGAATTGCACGCTTTGCGTGCATTATGGATATGTTTATCCGCAATGACGGCTCTGCCGTCAATTCACGGAGAGCTCTGCTCGAGAATTCACGACCGCATCTGCGGTCAATTCGCTCACGAAGTGCGATTCACTGTGTAAGCAAATCTTACTTATTCCGTCATCCCGAGTTTATCGAGGGATCTCATCCGCAATGCACGCAAAGCGTGCGATCCACGAAAAAAAAGGCGAGTGAACCGCACTTCCATTAGGGATTTTTCGGTAAGGCTGTTCTTTGAGAATCAGGCGTGGCGTGATGCCACGCCTTTTCTCTTGGTTGTTTTAGTCGAAG
>JAFTBD010000031.1 GCA_017455385.1 Clostridia bacterium | reverse complement strand
GGACCGCAAGAGGCGTACGACCTTGTCTCCGCGCTGAAAAACGAAGTGGGTCTCCCCGTCGTTCTTCACACGCACTGCACCACGGGTCTTGCGTATATGACCGCGCTGAAGGCCGTTGAGGCAGGCGTGGATGTTCTCGATACCGCTACGAGCACCTTCTCCGGCGGTACTTCTCAGCCCGCTACCGAGACGCTCGCGTATGCACTCCGTCAGCTCGGGTACGAAGTGGACCTCGATGCCGACGTTTTGAAACAGGTCAACGATTTCTTCAAGCCCGTTTTCGCGGACTTTGTGAAGAGCGGCACCTTAAAGGCGAAGTCGCTCTCCACCGATACCAATGCTCTCAGCTATAAGATCCCCGGCGGTATGCTCAGCAACCTCCTGTCTCAGCTCGAACAGCAGAATGCGCTCGACAGGCTGGAAGAGGTGCTCGTCGAGACCCCGAAGGTCAGAGAAGACCTCGGTTTCCCGCCGCTCGTCACCCCGATGAGCCAGATGGTCGGCGTGCAGGCGACGAGCAACGTTCTTTACGGTAGATACGTGAATGTCGGCAAGGAAGTGAAGGCCTATCTCCGCGGTGAGTACGGCAGAGCCCCCGGCAAGGTGAACGAGGAGCTCAAGAAGCAGGTCCTCGGAGACGAGGAGCCCATCACGTGCCGTTTCGCGGATACCTTGGAGCCCGCTTTCGAGAAGACCAAGGCACAGCTCGCGGGCGTAGCCAAGAATGACGACGACGTCCTTTCTTACATCGCTTTCCCGCAGGTCGCAGAGCGTTTCTTCGACGCTCGCCGTGAGAAGGAAGAGAAGAAGGTCAAATACACGATCGAGAAGGTGGAGGACTAAAGTATGTTACCGTTTTTGATGGCAGCGGAAGCCGCAGACGCGGCTGCGAAGGGCACCAAGATCGCGATCCCGCAAGGCTTGCTCCTTGCTCTCGTCGGATTCGTATTGGTCCTCATCGTATTGGCTCTCTTAATGGGTTTCATCTATCTCTTGTCTTACATCGTGCGCAAGATCGAGTCGGCGGGAAAGAAAGCCGTCTCCGCACAGGAGACGGGATCCGCTTCGGCGGAGCTTGCGCCGGGCAGTAGCGGCGATATTAAGCTATATAACGTGGATGATCGCACCGCCGCTATGGTGATGGCGATCGTGGCGGACGAACTGCAAACGCCCCTCAATGAGTTGCGTTTCATATCGATCAAGGAAGTTTCCGAGGAGGAGAAATAATATGAAGTATAAAGTGAAGTTGAACGGTAAGATTTACGAAGTCGAAGTAGAGAAGGGCAATGCCGAACTCCTCGCGGAATACGACGCCATCAGCGCGCCTGCCGCGGCTCCCGCAGCCGCTCCTGCCGCTGCCGTGCCTCAGGCTGCCGCCGCGCCCGCTCCGCAAGCTTCCGGTAACGCTACCCCCTCGCCGCTTCCCGGTGTCGTGGTCGGAGTGAAGAAGAATGTCGGTGATAAAGTCAAAGCGGGCGAAGTCATTTTGCTCATCGAAGCGATGAAGATGGAGAACGAAGTCAGCGCCCCGAAGGACGGCACGATCGTGGCGATCCTCGCTCCTAAGGGCACACAGGTGCAGGTAGGCACTCCGCTTTTTGAGATCGCGTGAGGGGATTATGAGCGACATCAATATCATTGAAATATTAAAGAACCTTTGGGAAGGATCCGGTTTCGCATTGATCCAGTACAAACAGATCATAATGATCGTCATTGCGTGTGTTTTCCTTTTCCTCGGTATCGCGAAAAAATTCGAGCCGCTCTTGCTCGTCGGCATTGCGTTCGGTATGCTCCTGACGAATTTGCCCGGTCTGCAAGAGTTCATACCCGCCGTAGTAAACGGGGAAGAAGTAATGGTGGAGAATTCTCAGGCATTATTTCATTCCGCGTATTGGTTTTCCGGCGGTCAGATCGATTATCTTGAAATACTGAATCACGGCGGGCTTTTGGATATTCTGTACATAGGCGTTAAAACGGGTTTGTATCCGTGCTTGATCTTTATCGGTGTGGGCGCGATGACGGATTTCGGTCCGATGCTCGCGAATCCGAAGTCCATGATCCTCGGCGCGGCGGCGCAGCTCGGCATCTATATGGCGCTTATCCTTGCCATCGTGCTCGGGTTCAGCGGTGAGGTCGCGGCATCCGTCGCTATCATCGGCGGCGCAGACGGTCCTACGGCTATCTTTGTCACCAAGACGCTTGCCCCCGAATATCTCGGTATCATTGCCATCGCGGCATATTCTTATATGGCACTCATCCCGCTCATCCAGCCGCCGATCATGCGTGTCTTGACTACGAAGAAAGAGCGTATGATCAGAATGGATCAGCTCCGTACCGTCTCCAAGGCGGAGAAGATCATTTTCCCGATCGCGGTGACTGCCATTACCGTCGTTCTGCTCCCCAGTGTGGCACCGCTCCTCGGTTGCTTGATGTTCGGTAATCTATTGAAAGAGTGCGGCGTGACCGAGAGACTCTCCGATACCGCGCAGAATGCACTTATGAATATCGTGACTTTGTTCCTCGGTATTTCGGTCGGCGCGACGGCTGTATTTGATAAATTCTTGAATCCCGATACCTTAAAGATCGTCGGGCTCGGACTCCTCGCTTTCTGCTTCTCTACGGCGGGCGGCGTGCTGATGGGTAAGCTGATGTGCTGGATCACGAAAGGGAAGGTCAATCCCCTTATCGGTGCGGCAGGCGTCTCGGCGGTGCCTATGGCGGCGCGTGTGGCGCATAACGAAGGCAAGAAGTGGAATCCCGACAACTACCTCTTGATGCATGCGATGGGACCGAATGTCGCCGGCGTCATCGGGTCGGCAGTCGCGGCAGGTTTCCTCCTCGCGATCTTCGGATAAGCAATTAAACAGTATAAAGGTCTCCGCCATAATTCGGAGACCTTTTTTCGTTTCCGGAGCGCCTGCATAATTATATTTTACAAATCATGTAAAATAGGGTATACTATCCATATGAAAAAGTTTCGTTATTCATTTCCCATATCGGCGTACGTGATCTATGCTTTGTTGATGGCGGTCTCTCTTTTCTCCATCATTTTCGCGTCTCTTCGCCTTGCCGAGGTGGAAAAACTCGTCTCGGTCTATCCCGCGAGCGACATCGTCTCCATCGTGGTATTTGCCGTATTTCTCGTTTTGATGACTTTGATCTCTTTCGGCACCTGTTATCGCTTGAATGACCAAGCGTTCGTGTCCGATCACGTTCTTTTCAAAAAGAAGATCGAGTGGGATCGCGTCTTGCGCTACGTCATCGACGAGGCGTCCGGTGTCAGCGCCTTGTACTATCTCGATCCCGCCGTTCCGGACAACGTTCTTTTTATCGTGATATGTATCAAAGCGTCCGAGAGACAGTCTTTTGTCGATGCCTTGAAGTCTTTCAAGCCCGACCTTCTCATCGAGACAAACGCCAAGCACGAATAACGATCCCTTTTTCTTGCCCAATACTTGTCAAACGTGCTTTTAAGTAATATAATTACTTAATAGAAGGAGTTTTTTATGAGCGGTCTTTTGGGTGCTTCCGGCTCTCTCGGAGAGTTGATGCGTGAAGCCTTACTTCCCGAAAATGTGAATTTTCTCGGTTTCGGCGTGAATCCGAGTTTTTACACGTCGCTCATCGTCAGCGGAGTATTGATCTTGGCGGCGATCCTTATCCGTGTTTTCGTCGTTCCGCGTTTCAAGGACGTACCCGGCACGTTCCAGAGTTTACTTGAGTCCATCGTCTTGATGTTCGACAAGATGAATGAGGACAATTCCTCTACCCGCGCCGTGATGGGAGCCTACGTCTTCACCGCCGCGATCTATATCTTCACGGGCACGATGATCGAGCTTATCGGTCTGCGCCCTGTGATGGGGGATATCAATGCTTGCTTGGCGCTCTCCCTATTCACGTACGGTCTCATTGTCTTTTTCAGTATCAAGTCCAAAGGGGTTAAAGGTGCCATCGGCGCCTTGAAAGACGTGACGGTCCCCGTCTCGATGTCTTTCCGTCTCTTCGGCAGTATCGTCAGTGGGCTTCTCGTGACGGAGCTGATGTATAATTTCATTTATCTTTCCATCGGTCTCCCCGTCGTCGTAGGTGTGCTCTTCACTTGTTTTCATGCGATCATACAGGCGTATGTATTCGCTGTGCTTTCTTCTCTCTTCGTGGGAGAAGCGGCGGTCCCTGCCGTCAAAGCGGACAAAATAACAGAGAACGAAGCGTAATTTCGTTCGAAGGAGTGAGATATGTTACCTATGATCCTCTCAGAAATTTCCGAATCGGTGGCATTCGCGTTCGCCGCGGTGATCGCCGTTTTCGTCGGCGTCAGCGCGGGTATCGGCAGGGCGATCGCCACCACCAAGGCGATCGACTCCATCGCTCGCCAGCCTGAGGCGGAAGGGAAGATCCGTACGACCCTGCTTCTCGGTCTCGCATTTATCGAGACGACGGCTATCTACGGTCTTTTGATCGCCATCCTGCTCGTTATCAAGGTGCTGTAAGGGGCGGATATGATCATTTCGGACGCATTGTTGGGGCTCAGCCTGACGAAGGTGCTGCTCCATTTGCTGAATTTTGCGATCCTTTTCACGTGCCTGTGGCTCATTCTGTATAAGCCTGTGAAGAAGGCTGTGCAAGAGAGACAGGACCGTATCGCGAAGCAGAGGCAGGAGGCGGAAGAGAACCTCAATGCCGCTAAGTCCGCTCGGGAGGAATCCGAGCGTCGTCTCGGCGCGATAGATGAGGAGATCGCAGAGAAGAGACGCGCCTCCGACGCGGCGGCAACCGCCGCATACGAAGAGACGGTCGGCAGGGCGGAAGAACGTGCCGCTGTCATCATTCACGATGCGGAAGTCCGCGCAGAACAAGAGACGCAGCGCGCCATCGAAGAGGCGAAAGACGAGATCAAAGACGTCGCGGTCTCCCTCGCGGAGAATATCATCGGTTCGCATATCGACGAGGTAGACGACGAGATGATAGAAACGGCTATCAAGGACTGGAAGAATGGCTGAGATCATCGTTACATCTGCCAAACCGCTTGACGAGAAGAAGAGAAAGCGCATCATCGAACAGCTACGTGCCGACGCTTCGTCGGTCACTTTTCTCGTAGATGAGAGCTTGATCGGCGGCATCATCATTTCGGACGGGACCAAGGTTTTGGACGGTTCCGTTCGAGGGAAGCTCCGAGAGGCGTCCGCCGCGGCGAAAGCACGTGTGTATGATAAGCCACTCGAGCATATCCTCGATGAGCTCAAGAGCGAATTTGTGTCGTTCGAGGGCGGGAATGCTTGCATCGAAGCGGGACTGATCCGCTCGGTCACGGACGGCGTCATATTCGTTGACGGACTGCCGGATGCGAAGGTCGGCGAGCTTCTTTTGGTAGACAAAAAGTATTTCGCGATGGTGATGAACCTGAATGAGGAAGCCGTCGGCGCCATCCTTCTCACGGGCTTGACCGAAGTCAGAGCGGGGGATACTGCGCAGTGCACGGATCGTATCGTTACGGTGCCTGTCGGAGAGAACCTTCTCGGCAGGGTGGTGGACTCCTTGGGCGTACCCGTAGATGGCTTGGGCGAGCTCGTCACGGACACTTTCCGTCGTGCGGAGAGTCCTGCGCCTTCTATCCTCGACAGAACGAAAGTTTCGGAGCCTTTATACACGGGATCCAAGACGGTGGACGCCATTGTCCCTATCGGTAAAGGTCAGCGTGAGCTCGTGATCGGCGACAGACAGACGGGTAAAACGTCCATCTGTATCGATGCGATCCTCAATCAGAAAGGCAAGGACGTCTATTGCGTCTATGTTGCCATCGGACAGAAATCCTCCACCATTTCGGATGTTGTGAAGAAGCTTCGCGACTACGGCGCCATGGCGTATACCACGGTGGTAGCTGCTACCGCGTCGGACAGCGCGCCTCTCCAATACATCGCGCCTTATACCGCCACGGCGATGGCGGAAGAGCTTATGTATAAGGGAAAAGATGTCCTCATCGTCTATGACGACCTCTCCAAGCACGCCGTCGCGTATAGGACGATCTCGCTCCTTCTCAGGAGACCGGCAGGGCGCGAAGCCTACCCGGGCGACGTATTCTATATCCATTCGAGGCTCTTGGAGCGCTCGGCGAAACTCTCGAAGAAAATGGGCGGTGGATCTTTGACCGCGCTCCCGATCATCGAGACCTTGGGTTCCGACATCTCGCAGTATATCCCCACCAACGTCATATCCATCACGGACGGTCAGCTTTTCTTGGAGGCGGAGCTCTTTCACGCAGGCGTCAGACCTGCCGTGAACGTGGGATTGTCCGTTTCGAGGGTGGGCGGTAGCGCTCAGATCCCCGCGATGCGTGAAGTGGCGAAAGGCTTGAAACTCGACCTTGCCCGCTATCGTGAGATGGCGATCTTCACCCAGTTCGGCGGTGACGTGGATGACGACACCAAGGCGGTGCTCGACAAGGGCGCGAAGTTGACGGAGATGCTCATCCAGCCGCAAGGGAAGCCGTATTCTCCGGAAGAGGAGATCTTGGAGATCTATATCACGAGCCACGGCGCATTCGCGGGCGTTCCCGTGAAAGAAGTCAGGAAGGAACTCGACCGCTTGATGCTCGAGGTGCGAACGTCGCATCCCGAAGTGGTGTCCGCCATTACCGCGGAAGGGAAGTTGTCGGCGGAAACGAAAGCCATCCTCGATGCTATGATCGAGGCGTATAAGGATAAACAGTGACGAATCGAGAGATCAGACGCAGGATCGTCTCGGTCCAAGAGACGGTGAAGATCACGAAAGCGATGTATTCCATCAGCATGGCGAAGATGATCGCGGCGAAAGCCGCGCTTCCGGCGGCGACGGAATATCGCGACGTGTGTGCGCGTATCATCCGCGCTGTGTCTGCGTCTTTTCCGAATGATATCTTCTTCTCGAAGAGGGGAGATCGGACGGGTTTTCTCGTGATCGCGGCGGATAAAGGTCTGTGCGGCGATCATAATGCTCAGATCATTGAATGCGCGAAGACGGCTGTGGACGGCATCGAAGAGAGATATATCTTCACGGTCGGGAACGTCGCGCACGAATCTTTCACGAAGGCGGGGTATGAGGTGGATATGGAATATCTTCGCGCTTCGACGTCCTATTCGGCGGCAGCTGCTATCACGGACGATATGATGTTTCTCTATGAGAACGATATGCTCGACGAGATCAAGGTCGTCTACACCGATGCGGGAAAGAACGTCGTTACGGTGGATACATTGCTCCCCATAGAGGCGGGGCAGGAGAAGGTGGAGACGGAGCCTTTCACGGCGTCTGCATTGCACCATTGTGTCCGAGATCACCTCATCGCGACGCTTCGCTATATGCTGATGAGCTCCTCGCTCGCGGAGCATACCGCACGTGCTCGGATCATGTCGCAATCGACGGATAATGCGGAAGAAATGATAGGCGAGCTCACCGCGAAATATAACCGCGCTCGCCAAGAAAGCATCACCCGCGCCCTGCAAGACGGACGCGTGACGGATAGTGTGTTATGAAGAAAGTGTTTGAAGGGAAGATAATCAAGATCGTAGGAGTGGTCGTGGACGTCGTTTTTGACGGACATATCCCTTCCATCAACGAACTTTTGCGCGTCAAGACGGAGGACTGGAGCGTGGAGCTCGAGGTCGTCAGTCATTTGGAGCGCAGTATCGTTCGCTGTCTTTCGTTGAAGCCCACCGACGGTTTGAAACGCGGTATGGCTGTCTTGACTACGGGCGAATGCGTCAGCGTGCCTGTCGGCGACGAAGTGCTCGGCAGAGTGCTGAATGCCTACGGCGAGCCGATGGACGGACTTGCGCCCGAAGTATCACCGCATCGAATGGGGATCTATCGCAGTGCGCCGCCCATCACCGAGCTCACGGAGAATAAAGAAATATTCGAGACGGGTATCAAAGTCATCGACCTTCTGACTCCCTACGTTAAAGGCGGTAAGGTCGGGCTCTTCGGCGGTGCCGGCGTCGGGAAGACCATGCTCATCCTCGAGCTCATCAATAACGTGGCGAAGACCTTGCACGGCAATTCGATCTTCGCAGGTGTCGGCGAGAGGAGCCGCGAAGGGTGCGAAATGGTGCAGGAAATGACGGAAACGGGCGTGCTCAAAGATACCGCGCTCGTATTCGGGCAGATGAATGAGACGCCCGCGGCGCGTATGAAAGCCGCTTTGACGGGGCTCACCATCGCCGAGTATTTCCGCGACGTCAAGCACCGCGATGTCCTCTTATTCATAGACAATATCTTTCGTTACGTACAAGCAGGCAGCGAGGTGTCCGCCTTGCTTGGCAGGCTCCCGTCTGCGGTCGGGTATCAGCCGACCCTCGCGAATGAGCTCGGCTCTTTGGAAGAGCGTATCGCCAGCACGAAGAATGGTTCCATCACCTCGATACAGGCGGTCTACGTCCCCGCAGACGACCTGACAGATCCCGCGCCGGCGACCATATTCACGCACCTTGACGCAACGACGGTACTATCGCGTAAACTCGTCGAGCAGAACATCTATCCCGCAGTGGATCCCTTGGAGAGCTATTCCCGCATTATGGAGAAAGAGATCGTCGGCGAGGCGCATTACGCGACGGCGAAACGAGTGACGAGCACT